>JACDCB010000009.1 GCA_013694585.1 Candidatus Nitrosopumilus sp.
ATAATGGATATAGCAAGACCTAATCAAATATTATTAACTGATTATGCTTATCAAAAAATAAAGAACGATTATTTGTTTGACAAGAATAAATTCGGTTTGACTTTATACGACAAAGGTAAAATCATGCTAAAACATCACAATGAACTAGAAAATGTATATTCGTTTTATAAAAGCGATGAATATGGGAATAATTCTATTATCGAATTTAGTTTGGATCTTAAGCCCTTGATTCAATATAAAAAATTTGCTGATAACTTTGTAGCACCTATACAAACTTTTTGCGAAGCAAGGTTTGTAACTATTTTAAATAAATTCAAAGAATTGACCAATCCTTCAAAGGGGTTAGAAATTGGATTGCTTTCTACAGGGTTGATATATAGGGTTTTATTTGAAAATGGCCAAGATTACGTTTCTGCAACATACTTACCTCCAGGATAGTACTGGGAATTACAAAATAATGATCCTTTAAATCTATTAAGTCATCAGGAAAAATCATTAGGGCAAATAAAGCATCTTACTTCGAACAAAAAAAATTATAGGTTTCTTATCATGGAGAAAGAAAAGCTAGACCGCGATATTCGAGCGAATCAAAACAGTTCATTACTTTTCATAAAATGGCATTCCGAAAATAATGTAAATTTATTCTATGTCAATCTTTCGGATATAGATGATATCTTAGTAAAGTATCCCAAAATAGTAATAATGTGGGGCTTGGATTTTGGTTTGGAAAATATGTACTCCAATTTGGTCCTATCATGGAATATATTAATCCCAAGGATCAGAATCATCCGTTGATGAGGCGAAGGTTCTGGTTACATCCTTTTGGCAGTGAAACCTTTAATCAAAGTAGTCAATTTTTTGATGAACTAATCGAGTTGACAGCGACCGGGAAAATGATAAGGATCGATCATAATTATTGTAACAAGATTATAAATGGCAAATAGAATTAGCCAACCAATAATTTTGTTATTTAATTCTTGAATTTCAGGATATCCTGACACTCTACTCTTTACATCATTAATCAATTTGTTATTATACAATACTCTTACTGTCATCTTCATTGATAGAATTTAGTAACGTCTTTAATAATCGTGATCATAATTAGATGTGTTTCCATGGGTTGATGATTAATAGAACCACTTTTTTGACTTTATTTTTCGCTAATGATCGACAATAGGTGAAGTGAGAATCTCCTTTTTGCTATATTATCTTTTCTGTTATTCCCACTAAAGACAATCCGGGCTCTGCTGAAATGAGTAAGCACGATCCAAAGTTAAATGCATGTCTTACATAATAAATCAATAAAAAAATACTTTTATTAGATGTTAGTTTTACCTACTATATGGATTTTGTAAATAATAACATCAAGAGACTTGGTCCAAGATATCCTGCTGGTCCCCATGATTTATATCAAGTACCAAAGAAGAACCCGTCCGAGCTTGAACAGATACACGATCAGATAATTTCATCACTTAAGTTTCGCATGCAAAATCTACCTAACGAGCATAGTAATCAAAATTTTGAGAAAATGGTAAACCAGATGAGAGGACAAGATATTTCTGCAATTTCAAATTTAACTAAAGATTTCCTAAAAACAACAAGAAAAAATTTAGATGAATGAAATGCACGTAGGCACGCTATTGTGCACCACCATAACATAGTATGTCCATAACAGGTGGAACTTAATTTTGTCCTTTGTATGAAATATTGTGAAATACACTTCCTTATTGCACCTGATGTATTTTATAAGATATTATATTAATAAATTCCAAAAAAAATTGAATTTATGCAATAATAATGGGACCGACTCTTTTGACTAAATATTGAAGGTTGGTTCAATCTTGTGAAAAAAAGAAATACTATCAAAGAATTGATTCGTTTTTTAATGGGTCCGAGAATCTTTATAGTATTTATCATGCGCGATGATGTTCCAATCAAATCATGCTAAAAACCCCGCAAATTAAACATGTGTCAATTTTTTAACAGTATTAATAGGATGGAATTAAAATTAAAATTTTTCTTATATTAATGCTAATACCATATGATACATTAGTCTTCTATATTTTTTATTCTTTCTTTTCAAATCTTTCTTCTATTTTTAGGATAGATTTTAAGGTCTTGTCATGTTGTTTATCTAATCCTTCTATTTTTTTGAGTAATGTATAGTGCAATTCTTCCAAATCTGCAATTTGTTTTATTATTTCATCTTGTTTTTCAGTAGTCTTCTTTTGTCTATAATATATCCACCAGGATATTATTACACCAATTAGGGCGCCAATCAGTATACCTAAATATGTACTAGCTGAGTTTGTCATATCAGTACAATCGGAAGAAAGTTCGGGTATGCATCCGTAAATTGATAGAGTGTATATTTGGATCAATAGATAAGTTAAAAATAAACAAGTTCCTTTATTTTAAGTTCTTTTTTTTACTCAATTAGGGCCTGATTTTAAATTTAGTCTGTTCTGTTATTTCCTATGGATTAGCTGTTTGATTGTATTATTTAGTTATTAATTTGGCTATGAGTTCGTACTGATTAAATCTTTTGTAATTTTTCATGAAAAAGAGGTATATCTTCCTACCCGCAAAATATTTGATTTCAGATACTTCTCTTAAATAGCCCCATTCTGCATTGTCATCTTAGGGGTATTATCCGAAGATCTGCTATCGTGTTCTATAAGTTGTCCATTTTTATTTTGGGGCGTCATTTTGTTATAAAGACATTTATATCATTTTGTTGTTTATAATATGTTTTGTCATCTGAAATTATTGGTTCAAAATTATCTGTTCGTTCTAAAAGTGATCTTATTGATAAAGTGTTCGACGCTATCACGGTAAGCGGTGAAGAGGGTGTTTTTCAAACCGAATTGTGCAAACTTTTCTCACTAGATAGTAGAGATGGTTCAAGACTGGTAGGAAATTTGGAAAAACAGTCATTAATTACACGAGAAAAAGCACTTTATCGGGGCAGATGGACATATAAACTGGTCGTGAAAAAAACTATTTCTATTGATGCTGAAGATCAAAAACCTATCGATGTAAGTATGGTTGAAGGTGCACCTTGTCTTTGTTGTTCTTATCAACATCTTTGTTCAAATGAGGACGAATCAAATCAATACAGTCCTGCTAAATGTCAAATCATTGAAGAATGGATTGTAACTTCTTTTGATAAATTTATATTAACTCAGGAAGAGCAACCATCCGAACAAAATTTACCTTAGAATAGTCATATTTTATTTTTATTTAATTCCAACTCAAAAAAAAGTATGTTTAAAATAGACGATTTACCACGTTGCATTAAATATTTTAGGAGCTGAACTAAATCCTGACTCTATTATTGCATCTCCATTAATTGTCCATTCAATATTTTGTAGTGATTGATTGTTATTC
>JACDCB010000028.1 GCA_013694585.1 Candidatus Nitrosopumilus sp.
ACATAATATATATAAAAAAATGATACCCTTTTTTTCCTCTATATCATAATCAGAAGAAAATGATGAGAGTAATCTTTCCAATTTTTCACCTTATAAGAAATATGTTTATGCATTACGTGCCAAAGAATCGCAACGACAATATCCCAAAAGGTTACAGGTGTTTTTCAATTATATTAACATAAAATCATCCTCGATTGAGGAAAATTGTAATTTATTTTATAGATTGATGGAAAAGGAAAGTGGTAGAGATATGTTAGGAAATGAGTTACTAAAGTTCTTTACTATTCAGAATCTAAGAGCAGAAAGCGGAGAAATATCTACTGAAACTATTAAGAATTATCTTAAACCGATTAAACTTTTTTGCGAAATGAATAGGATTACCATTAATTGGAAAATTATATCTAAGAGGATAAAAAAAGGAAACAGATACTCTAGTGACCGTGCTCCATCGCCTGATGAAATCAGAGCATTGCTATCGTATACCGACCGCAGGGTAAAACCTATTGTTTTAATTATGATTTCATGCGGTATGCGGGTTAGCTCATGGGCCTATCTTAAATGGGGTCACATAATACCTAAAATTGGAAAAGACGTCGTAATCGCGGCAAAAATTAAAATTTTTAACACAAAGACAAATAGGTATTATGACTCATATATTACTCCTGAATCTTATCAAGCCATAAAGGAATATATGGATTTTAGAGAATCGTTTGGTGAGAAAATTACTTAATCTTGGGTTATTCGCAATCTCTGGCAAATAAAGAGTCAGAGATATGGGAAATACCTAGGGCTCGCTAAACATCCAAAACCACTAAGTGTTACTGGAATTCGGGTTTTAATAAACGATGCATGGAAAATACAAGGAGTAAGGGATAAAATCAACATCATTTTTTAGTTTAATGATTTTTCATTTTACTATGTTATTATTTAGATAAACTGTATCGTGATGATGGTATTAAAGACGATTCTATAGTAATATTAAAAATAAATCATATCAATTGTTATAATATAAAATAATAACTAATGAATTATAAGTACAGGACAGCGAGCCAATTCCGATACGTTTCTAGTAACACTTCCCAATGCTCTTATTTTTGAGACTCCTTTCAACCGCCTACTGCTGCCCATAACGACCATGTCTACTTTATTGGAATCTATGAACTCCAAAATCTGTTCTGATGCAACCCCATTTAGACACTTGCTATCAATAGACGCAATGTTATCATCTTTCATTAATTTATTCATTATTGTCTTAGCCCTTTGGTTCCACCCCTTTTCTAAAGCTTTACCTATGCTTCTTTGAGCTCTTTCAATTACAACTCGGTTATTACCTAAAATCAGTGATGCTGGAATCTCTATATCATCAATAACATGAAGAAGGGTCAACTTGACATTCATATGTTTTGCCAACTCAGAGGCCTCTACTATTGCTTTGTCAGAAGTCTCGGCCCCATCATCAGTTACTACGATATTGGATATCATACTTCCTTAATCTTATTAGAATATATTAATAATTTGTTTATGATATACAAATATTTTCAAAACCTATTTTACGTCAGTACCAACCATATTTTGTAATATGACTTCAAAATTAATCCCCAATAACAATAATGGCATTATTCTATCACGAATATGTGAAAATTTGAAATTAGTTTGGGAAATTGTATTTCTAATTCGGGTTTTAATATAAAATAAGAAAAAATCAATCTTCTAATCAGACCTAAAAATTGGTATCAACATTTGTTGTCAAGTTCTTTTTGTTCAACGAGATGGAATCCTTTTTGCATTTGTAAAAGTCTGTAGTTAAATATCTTGGTACACAATAACTTGTAAATGACAAAAGACCCAGTTTGTAATATGAACGTGGATGAAAAAACTGCAAAACATGTATCAGAAATTAAAGGAAATAAAGTATACTTATGTTCTGCTGCGTGTAAACAACAATTCGAGCAGAATCCAGGAAAATATGGATATTAATACAAATCAACAATAAATAAATATACTACTCATCCATTTCCGATTTACCATCATATTTTCTTTTAATTGATCCTATTCTTCCTCGATATTTTTCAGCATACCCTAACTTACATGATGTACAACAGAAGAATCGGTCAATATCTGCAGATTTTAAAATCCTGGGTTTACCATAGACCGGCCCATCACAAAAATCACATTTGATGTTTATTGCAAGACCAGTTGTAATTCGCTTTTCAATATCTATTATTTCGTGTTTTATTGTATTATTTTGATTTTTACCAAAATTTCCTTCTGTCCTTGAAGATTCTTTAATATCTTGTATATGAAGGAGATTTATTGCCGCATTAGATTCTATTTTCTCAAAGTCAAATATAGGTAATACACCTTTGATAAATCCCACATTTACCAATTTCTCATACCGCGCCTTTACTGTTGGAGTTGTCATTCCTGTATCCCTTGAAATTTGTCTAAATGACTTTCTTCCATCTTGTAATAGAGACTTTAGAATAGCCGTATCAATTTTATCAAGATGAAGAGGCATAGTTACTAATAGATTAAGCACAGGAAATATTTTATGCTTACATTTGCAAAGGTTCACAATCGTATTCTAACCTTTAAGCCAAACTCAATAAAATATATCAAATAAAAGGTATTATCCAATTAAATTAGTATATTAAAAAAAGAAGGTGAATGATTGTATTTCAAAAGCTGTTGTCGTTTATTGATTCTGGCTATACCATCTAGGGTGTCTATTAAGATGACATTCTTCTACATTCGTCCGCGCATTTTCTACAAGCTTGAGCACATTTTTGACAATGGTCCATGTCAGTATGTTTTCCACATTCTTGGGCACATGCTTCACAGATATCAGCACAAGTGTTACAGATTTGTTTCGCAAATTCGCTGTCTCGTGACATAAAAGCAGCACACGTTAAACATATGTTAGCACGATCCCTACATAGTTGGATACACCGTGCCATCATCTTTACATCCTGTTCTCCTATACACGAGGTAGCACATTTCATCTGTAAGATTAAATGTAGTTTAATTCCCCATTCCAAATAACTAGTATTTCATTTACAGCAACATGATGATACCAAATCTCATTTTTCTACTGAAAAAAAAACTAAAATTATTATATTATAATAGTATTTTGGTCGATAAAGCTTCATTATTTCCAGTTGATTTATCCTGCCAAACAATAACTAGATTATTGGTGCTAGAAGGTATAGTCATTGAAGGACATTCAGATATTCCAGGGTTATTGCTAACATTTATTGCTTTAGTAAATGAACTACCGCCATCTTGACTTTTCATAAGAAATATGTCTTGATTACCCTCTATGGTGTTATCACGTGGTGTTGCCTGTATTGCAATTATCAAATCACCTAAATGCTCAATTATTTCTACATTAAGCGGATTTTGGAATTGGTCTTTTACAAAAGATGGTTTTGTAAAACTATTACCATTATCTGTACTTTTGACAAAGTAAATACCATCACCAGCAGTTGAATCACTTTCATTTCTATTTAGATTGTTGATTGCATTATTGGTAGCAGATGTGGTAGTAGTAGTGGAAGGGTCAGGTGAACCCCATATTACATATACGTTATTGACTTCTGCAGCTATTTGTACCTCTCCAGGCTTTTGGTCGGCGGTTATACGGATTTCTTTATCAAAACTGTTACCATTGTCTGTAGATTTAATAAAAAAGATTCCGTCTGTAGTGTTGCCTGTATTAATAATTGATGGGTCTTCTCTATCAATATTCCATGCTAAGTAAACATTGTCTCCAAAAGAAGAAATCTTGGGAAAAGATGATTTCCCCGCGTTATTTGCAAGATTAATTACATCGCCGAACGTCTGTCCGCCATCTTTGCTTGAAACAAAAGAAATGTGGCCATCATCTTTTACATATTTTTGGGAATCCAGCCATGTCACATATACATTACTGCCAGATACAGAAATCTCGTGATTATAAGAATCAGCTGCATTATTGCTAAGGTTTACGACATCGCCGAACGTCTGTCCGCCATCCGTGCTTGAAACAAAATATATGTCTCTATTTAGCGATGTATTATCTGCCCAAATTATATACACATTACTCCCATTAACTGCTATTTGTGGATGCTCAGAAAATCCAGAGTTATTTGAAAGATTAATTACATCGCCGAACGTCTGTCCGCCATCCGTGCTCGTTTTCAAAAGTATATCATAATTTTGACGATTGAGACCAAACATATTGTCCTGCCATACCACATATACATTATTTCCGGATGATTCTGTCTGAGGGTACACAGAATCTCTGACATTGTCACTTATGTTATCAATTGTAAATGTATTAGTATTATTTTCCTGTTGTGATTGTTGTGGTTGTGAATAGGATAGTTGTAGTAAGCTTCCATCATAAGCAATAATGGGTGATAACAAGATAAGACTAGATAGAAAAAAACAAGTTATTTTTCTTTGGGTAAGCATTGAATAAGTTATTCACACCTCTAATAATAATTTAATCTAGAATTGTCAAATATACAACTTAAAGACGGCATTCACTTAACCAAATAGGTATAACTTAGGATTGTTAAATACCAAATAAATTTATTTATCATACAATCATAATAAATAACGATTTGTTTCTATTTTCTGATTCAAATAAAAAATTATTCAACATCTTTGTTGTAGGGGTTGTAATTGGTAGTCTATGGGTATTGCCAATAAATTTTGTAAAGAGTGATTATTTTTCTTCTTCTTTTATGAAATCGCATCAGGTATCTGCACAAGAAATAATAAATTCAACAGATGACCTTTCAACTCAATTTAATCCAATTTTAATTGACAATAGCACAAAGCAACAAAATGAGCCTATCATTGTAACAGCCTTTGGACATTTTGCCAATAATCAGATTAAGAGTGGAGTTGTAACATGGATTCAAGGTGGTCTTTGGAACTTGGATATCAAAAACATAGAAAATAAAACTTTGGATACTTCCAATATGACAGCAGATTTCAAAGCCAATTTCACAATGATAAAACCGGATGGAAGTCTAATTCATAATCACAAAATTGATAATTTTAAGTCAGATAATGTAATATTCGCAGGTAATGATGTAGTTGTTGTTGGAACTTCGGATATTCTCTCTGACAATGGAATTGAATTCGCACAAGTTCCAATAACTATTCATCTAATGGGTAAAAATGTATTGGGTTTAATGATTGATGTTAACAAAACTGGGGGCCATTTTTCTGGGGATAATGAAATGTTTGGAACCCTGATAAGTGGAGTAGGACTGGATGAGTCAGATAGTAATAATACTAATACAATTAGTAGTCTTACAGAAGCTAAGCCAAATAATTCATCTATTGTGAATTCGATGGCTCAAATGACACATTGAATTTTATTATTTATTCCAATTAGATATTAATCACAATAAGGTTATGAATAACGAGTTACAAGTAATGAAAAAATATTAGTCCGCTATTTCATTCTTAAAGTGAACATCCAGTATAGTTTTTAATAAATAACCATATCCACAGCAAGAAATCTTTTGAGTTAGAATAATAATCATAAATGATGGTTAAAGATGGTCAAAAGACAACTGATAATTATTAGTGCTTTAATTGTGATGGTTATTGTAATAACTGTATATATTGAATTGGGTATAAAGAGTCAGAATGTTACTATTAATTCAAATAGAGTTAATCCTTTTGCTGTTTATTTCCATTCTAACTTGAACATCGTAATGGACAATAAACCTGTTATAATACCTAGTCAAATAGGTATAAACAAATCCTTATGGAATGACCATTCTCTGGATAAATATGGAGTAACAGGCATGCCAATGGATGAAGAAGGAAAAAGGACCATGCCAGGAATGGCACCTCTATACACTACTAATAACGACGGGCGGATTACTGTAGGTTCGATAGTCGATAGAAATTATACATTAGGAGAATTTTTAAACATCTGGGGACAGCTTGATTTAAACGACAAGAAGATTATAGCTTTTGTAGATAATGAATCGGTTTCAAATTATAGCAGCGTAGTTTTGAAAGATGACCAAAACATTATACTAAATATTTCAGTACAAGATAAATTGTTGCTCAAAATAATAATTAATTAGATTAAAATCGCCATAATAAATTATAATATCAGATGAATGTTATGTCGAAATTTAACACCATTTGAATACTTTATGATAGATGAGCCCTGGTATTTAGATAGAAATCCTACGATTCAAAGATTCTATCTTTGCCCAATCTTGTTTGCTATACTTAGTGGTCAATAATTTTACAAATGTAAACC
>JACDCB010000079.1 GCA_013694585.1 Candidatus Nitrosopumilus sp.
GTCCACAAAAGACTTTCTACATAAGTTCCAAAAAAAATACTCCTATAATCATCCTCTCCATACCCTTGGTAATATTTTGAAAAATGATTCCATATTTCTCTAAAAAATAAGTCGTAACTAGGTATGACCACTTTATTTAATTTGTCAAGATTAACTAAAGACAAATTAGAAGAAAGTATAGTAATCATGATAATAAGGTTATTGAAAAACTATTAACTTAGAGCCTATCCCAAAATTATCTTTCTGTAAATGATTAAGCAACAGTAGAACTGTACCAATCCAAGATAGTTTTCCACCTTCTTTTCGTATCGGATAAATAATTTTCTGAATCTGTTATGCCATGAATTTGTTCTTTCCACAACCCATCTTTTTGCAGAATGTTTTTTATGACTCAAGGAAGGTTGTGTTTCACCTTTGACATCCTTCTCTTTTTCTATGTTTACTTTTGGATCCAGATTTATCTGCATCTTTGCCACTCTCCACCTTATTGTTGTGAAGTCTGGTACTGCCTCCTCCTTGAGTCTTTTTATGTGCACAGACATCATTCTTAGGAAGCCTTCTAATTGACGGTATGGAAGTAGGTACGCATGTACGACGGTGGCGAGCAGCCCTGATATCAAGGAATTCGGGTAACGATAATGTGGGCCTTCCTTTCCTTCGTTCATTTTCTTTAGCTCTGCTCGCCAATTCTGTAAAAAACCTGGATCAAATAGCATTTCGCCTAGCCTAACAAGAGATTCATTGTATTCGCTCCAGTTTATCTTTCTCTATAAATTTTTCTTTAAACAATAGGACACCTTTTATATTATATCGCACTATAATTGCTAATGTTAAATAAAGCGTTTTCGCTAATGTTTGCTATAGGCATCATAACATTGCTATCTATAGCAATATCTACCTCAAATGGAGCAAAAACAATATTAGATATAAATGGATGGTCTATGATGAACTCAGAAAAATCAACAAATAACAATGTACCTTCTTTTAATAATTCCGATAATTCCACTAATACTAGTGAATTAAATTCTATATCTCCGGAGGATACCTCAAATAGTGCATACCCATTATCACCTACCACTTCATCACCTGTCACCAATTCTTCCTCTGTTGTTCCAACAGTAAATACTAATCCATCAAATTCAACATCTGAACAGCCTCAAATGTCAAATAATTCATCATTAAATACTTCAAATTCAGGTATAGGTCAAGGAAATCAACAACAACAAAAAACACCTGAATTACAAAAAAAGATACAAGCAAGTATTCCTACCTATTTAATTCTAGTAAATCTGAATATGATAAATAAAAATACTACCGATTTTGGAGTTATTGATCTTACAGTGACTCTTAATAACGTTACAAAGGTAAAATCACTTAATTCAACTACTTTTAGTGGCGAGTCCATTGTAATGCCATTCAGATATAATGCAATAAGTGACAACGCACCTATTCAGGTCAATGATGAGTTTAATTTATGTGCTTCAGGTGAATTCCTGGCCGCATCAGTATGTGACACAGGTGTAATTAAAACAACAAATCCACCACTTACAAAAGCAAATATTGAACTAGGATAGAAAGAAGAAAAATGCAATCAATATAACCGAGCAAGGACTTCATAGAAGACCAATCCCAATCCACTTCTTTTTATTTAATTAGATTCCGAGAGAATTGTTATGCATACTATACTATTATTCATATTTAAATTAAATTAAAATAAAAAAGTGATTCTATGATATATAATAATTATAAAATATACTACCGTTTTCAGATATGCTTGTGTTTTATCTGCTGTCATATAATAATATTTTGTTATACCTTTCTATTAAAAATATCAAATTAAAAATATTATCTATTAATATATCAATATTAGTATTCTGTTCACTTAACGATAAATCTAATGCTTGAAGATATAGTTCACGATCTTCAGAATCTCTAATGTGAGTTTTTCCAAATGTGGTAGCTACATTTTTGAATTTCGAACATATCTTTGGATCTTCAAAATCCTTGACATTCCAATAATTTGGATTGTCATAAATCGGAGTCCATTCATTGACTGGAACATGATTATCTAATAAAGGTACTACTTTAAATCCCATCTTATGATATTGTATCAATATTTCGGGGCTAATGATTTTTATAGGAACGGTATTATCCTTAGTTACGGGTAACATATTAAACTGCATTCTCCATTGACTGTTCATTTTCAAATACAATTTTCTTATTTGTCAAATGGGTTTTGCTAATATTGCTAGATGCCAATTGAAGTATTTCTCTTCTTATTTGTGATAGAAATGGTTTTAGCATGGGAATCAATATGTTCTTATAAGGGAAGTTAGAATATTTTTAATTCTAATCAACATTCGATCATTTGGGTTGCTTGATATGCGCATATTAGGAATTTTTATCTCATAATAAAGTGCTATAAATCCTGATTTCTTATCTTGATCTATGGATCTAATACCTTGTATTTCTATAAACTGGTTCATCTAAGGGATCACTCATTAGTTGCCTGACTGTCAAATTCAATAATACCTAATTGAAGAAATTCGTTTTTATGAGTGGTACAAAATCTTCCAGTCTTATTGAAATATAATATACGTAGGCTGTGAATTCCGTTATTATCACAAGAGTCTGCAATACAGCAAGTATCTTTATATCGTTCCGACGGTATATTTGTATTAGGAAATCGAGGGGTTGACACTCTTAATTATCTCCTTGTACTACTACCTTCTGGCTAAAGCTCGAAACTTCGGAAGGTAGTTCTTTTTCTAAGATGCGTAGGAT
>JACDCB010000080.1 GCA_013694585.1 Candidatus Nitrosopumilus sp.
CACCAGCGGAATATCATAAAATGAGAAACAAGGTTTCAATAGAAAAGAATATTCCAATTTCAAAAATGTCTGGGGGGCTGGTATCGCTATTGCTTAAAGGAATTCTCACTCAAGATAAGAAATATTATTCAATTCATTACAAATTAATCCCTTATATGAGAAAAAAAGTCCACCTAGATTACGAAACAGTTCTAAGGGAAATAAGATCAAAAAAATAAATGAATTATCTAAAAAGTAGCGATATTGATCATTCAACTTCAATTTTACCAAGTTCATGTGTCGATCATTTGGGTATTGAAACAAGTCAAATTTGTTTCACATACCACCGAACCCGCATCAGATCTGTAACGAATCTTTATGTAATCTACCGATAATGACAGCAACCATAGAATGTCTGATTTGAACACATGTCCAAGTGAACAAAATTTTTATACGAAGTATTCCAGTTAAAGATCAAATCAAAAACCATGTCACGGCCATTGAAGCATATGATATTGTGATTTTTCAGATGTGATCTTAGCTAGCAAGGATTAATTGACCGATGTGATTGAGTCCATGAAAGGTATTACAAAGTGAGATGCGAGAACCCTGTCATGAATCAGATCCTTGATGCTTATAAACCAATGTGGTCGCTAAAACATGCCATTTCTCTAATGGGTTGGGACTTTGAGACTTATATGCCTAGAAAAGGAACAGAAGAAAGAGGAGTTGCCGATTCTCAGCTTCACATGCTGCACAAGGATCTTCTGCTAAATAAAGATTTTATTGGTCTTATTGAGTCAGCGAAGAAACTGGGTAGCCTTGGTGACTTAGAGAAGGGCATGATACGAATACTCGACAGGGAAATAACTAAGCAGATCAAGATACCCAAAGAATTGACTGAAGCAGAATCTCTGGTAAGAATTAGGGGAAACATGGCATGGAGGGAAGCGAGGGCAAAATCTGATTTTAAGATGTATGAACCCCACTTGAAGGATATGATAGAAATAAAGAAGCAAATCGCTGCGAAGAGAGGTTATGAAAAGCATCCGTATGATGCGCTTTTGGATACATTCGAAGAACAGCTTACCGTAGATGACTTGGATAAAATATTCGGTGCATTGACTCCGCGTATTCAGAAAATTCTGAAAAAACTCGTAGATTCAAATAGCCCGTTCTGCAAAGAGAACAAACTTGGAAAATCAAAGTATGATATCAATAAAGTGGATGAGCTCAATCATGATATTTTGACTCTTCTGCAATACGACATGAAACGTTTCAGAATGGATATATCCACTCATCCTTTCACCGAGACTATGGGTCTCAACGATATCAGAATAACCACTCGGTATGAAGGGATTGATTTCAAAAAGTCGATATTCAGTACCATTCATGAAGCTGGTCATGCTTTGTATAACCTACAATGCGATCAATCATTGTCTTTTACTCCCATTGAAGGCGGATCTTCACTTGGACTCCATGAATCTCAGTCAAGGTTTTGGGAGAACATTGTGTGCAGAAGTTTACCTTTTGTTCAATTGATAGCTCCCTTGATTAGAAAACAAGTACATTTCGCAAACCAAACTACAGATGACGAATTGTACCTTTATTTCAATAATGTCAAGGCTGATTATATACGAGTTGACGCCGATGAGGTTACTTACAATTTACATATAGCTATAAGATATGAGATGGAAAAGAAAATATTTGGAGATGAGCTCAGTGTATCTGAGATTCCTGAATTCTGGAACGATAGGATGGAGCAGCTGCTTGGGGTGAGACCAACTAAGGATTCACAGGGAGTGCTTCAAGATACACATTGGAGCAGTGGCCTCTTTGGCTATTTCCCAACTTACACTCTGGGAAATTTGGTTTCAGCAATCATTGCTTCAAAGATGCGTAAAGATCTGGAAAGCTACGAGGAAGATATCAAGAGGAGTAATTTTAATCCTATCAGAGAATGGTTAAGATTAAAAATACACCAATATGGATCTGCTTTTGCCCCCAAAGTGCTTCTTGATAAAAGCCTGAATGAAGGCTATAACCCGGATTACTTTGTTACCTATCTTGAGACTAAATACCTTGGCTCCTGAACCCCTGTCTGTTTGATTAGATCTTATATCCTAATTCTAATAATATTTTTTGTGATTTCTCATCCATGACATCATGAATTGAGGCACAATTGAATTTTCACCAAAACCTACCGAACCCTTATACCCTACGGGACTTAATCCCACCGAACCCCTATACCTCAAGGAGCCTAATCCCCACGGATGTATTCAAAACAAGATAAAATATTTAGAAAATTCTTGAACCTAAGTAATAATTATTACAACCGCGATGTTTTTAACAAATTATAATTTATTATATTAGTGGATCATTTACTATTCAATCAATTAAAGGAGTTAATTTTAGAAGTCCTGAAATTTCAGATGTTGTTTATGATCAAGATCAAGTTCTAGAGTTAATACATATTGGAATTACCAAATGGGAGAAAAATGCTAGTGCTTATTGGGATGCGGAAATCTGCAAGTGAGCTTCATAATATTACGTGGAAACATTAGAACTCATTAAGAAAAGAATGGTAAAAGAAAAAGGATTATCAGGCAAGTTATTAGTTGATGCAAATTCTGAGAATATCGACTTTCTGAAAACACTCGTTTTCTTAGAAATTAGACATTTGGAGGGCCTGCGAGATCATATTGGATTATATGGTAATAAATTATACATGGTAGTTATAATGCAAGGCAAAGATGATGGGCTATTACAAACTTTCTTTAGAAACTCAGAGTCTTTAGTTCAGAAACAGATCTGTGTTTATCGGGATTGGTGGAAAATTGCTATACCTTTATCGTCGCGTACAAAAGAATTAGAACATCAACATAATGATGGGTATGATAAATCCTTGTTTGGGATTAGGAATATACAAAACGAAATAAATTCTCTCGTTGGCCAGACCAAACAGAGTTAACAATATTATCTAATTATAAATTTTAAAACCCATATTTGATTCAAATATGCTGAACAATTTGGGTTCTAAATTACAAAATGATATTGTTAGCAAAATCCTTGTAGATAATTATGATGGCGGCCATAAACAAGATCAAATTGAGATTTTAAATGATAACAATGGAAGCAATTTGATCCAACTGGGATGTTCAAATAGACTAGGGGAATTCGATGAAATGGCCAAATGTTTTGCATATTTTCAAAAATGAAACTAATGAGGCTGCAACGATAATAATTGTTTTGTCCCCAGCCGGAATGGAGCACCTTTTTGTTGAAGTGGGCTTGGAAGTTTCTGACAACAATGTAAAGCTACCCCCATTTACTGACGCGCAAAAACAAAAACTCTCAAGATTGGCATCCAAATATGGCATGGAAATAAGACCATAGTATTGGGAAACCAAGATTATCCCGAAAATATGGAAAATAGGGTACTCGTAATAGTGGTCTAACTTCAATTACTCAAGCTTATGCACAGTGCCAAAAACTAGTACCTGTTTCTCAATAACACATAAAGTAAAGAGTATGACTACAAACCTATCCTATCCTATTTGATGGCGTATATTCTAATTATACATCTTATGTAGTTTCTTTATCTTCCCCAAACAGTACAGAATCACAGTGGTTTATCATTTCCATCCTGTCCTCAACCTCTTTTTCAAGTTCCATCTTAATGGAGTTTAGCCGCCCTATTTCGCCAGCGGTTTCAAATGTAACTTTATCCAGATCCTTTGGTTTCTTTCCTTATTGCATAATATTAGATATGTACTTTCGGCTAGCTAGTCAGTGCCACTTTAAATCTTTGTATAGATGTTCCAGCAGGTGAATTTCATCACCCATCTCAAAGTATGTGGACATCAGTTTATTTCTATTCGATAGTCTCAGATAGTCAGTGTGCAGATCCAATACCTCGTTGCACCCAAGTTTAAAGTGAGTGTAACTGTTTTCCTTAACTTTTAGAGCAATATCCGTTTAATTAAAAACCCATGTGATAAACCTCATGGTTTCCACAGAACCCGTATCCCATAAGGAACCTAATCTAACCGAACCTCCTAACTATTTTCTCTATTTTCTTGATAGGTCGGCATATGTCTGTTATTACATCCCAATAGGATGATCGAATCCTCTTGATTCTCAAATGAAATTGGAC
>JACDCB010000264.1 GCA_013694585.1 Candidatus Nitrosopumilus sp.
ATGTCTTCATTCAAGCAGGTATTTTCTCTTCCTGTTACCTCCATAATACTTGCTAGGATAATGTACGCTGTAAATTGGTTCAATATTTCTTCTATTTTTTATCTAATCTTGAATGATTTTAAACAGGATGTTTCGATGCTGGGATTGGTAACCTCCGGCTTTCTAATAGGGATTGGCCTTTTTCAGATTCCAGCTGGAATACTGTCAGCAAAATACAATACAAAATTTATAATATTTTTTGGAACAATGTTGTTGTCTATATCTTCTCTTCTTTCAGGGCTAAGTTCAGAGTTATACCAGATGGTAATTCTAAGATTCCTAGTAGGAGTTGGGATGGCGTTTTTCTTTGGTCCTAGCGTTATTCTTATTTCAAAATATTTAGGGAAAGGATCAGATGGACTAGGCGTTGGAATTTTGAATTCCGCCCATTCATTGGGTGGAATTATTGGAATATTTGGTTGGATCATCATTGCGGAGCTTATTGGATGGAGGACGAGTCTAGTAATCAGTGGAATTTTAGGAATACTTAGTGGATTGTTCTTGTTATACGCTCTCCAGAGAAAAAATCATGATGGTTCAAATAATTATGCTAATAATTCTTTGCAGGAAAAAGTCTATATTTTTTTTAAATCCTTTGACCCGAACAGAGATACCCGCAATCAAATCTCTAAATTCACAATTAATTTTGATGCACTCAAATCTATCATGTTGAGTAAACCGATGATTTATGTAGGGTTATCATTGCTTGGCTTCCAAATAGCCTGGAATTTAGTCTCTACTTTCATCATTCTATTTCTTAGAGTCGAACTTGATATTACATCTTCAATTGCGGGTCTAATTGGGGGATCAACCTTGATTGTGAATGTTATATTTGCTCCTATTATTGGTAGCATTTATGATAAATTAACTCGAAAAAACAATTTTAATAATGATATATTATTGTTGCTAATATGTGGAATAGTAATTTCAGTAAATATCATTTGTTTTTCATTCATTAATATTTATCTTTTGATACCCTCAATAATGCTAATTGGAATTTTTGCGTCAGGAGGATTTGTAATTCCCTATACATTGGCAAGGAGATTGGCCTTGGAGAAATTGGGTTTGCCTAAATATGAAATTCTTGCCGTTAGTTTTGTTAATGGATTATCTTTACTCGGAGCTTTCTGGGTTCCATTTGTATTCTCTATTATGGTAAATTCATTTGGTTATTCTTTGGCATGGTTATTTGGTGGATTATTGGTTTTAGTTTTCATAATTCCTATCATTAAACTCCGCAGCTAAAGTCATTATCATTCTAGTTTCGAGTTAATTCTATCATGCAAGGAGACTTTTGTAATTATTAGTGGGATTCTTATTGACTATTATCTGTCATTTGTTTAGATACCTTCAATACTTTAATCATGCCTTAGACAGTTTTGGATATCATCACTTCTCAAGTAATATCTGTGATGAATTTTCCAGGACTCGATGAATTATTTAATTCTACTGGAATATTTTTGTTTAGAAATATCCTGTATCCTAACTGGTCAATCATAGAATTCATATCAGAAACATCTCGAAGCGTTTTCTTTTCTATATATGCAAAATCCTTCTCACAGTTAATATTTAGATCGCTAGTTGCTTGAAAATATTTATTCTTAACGAAATTCAATACATCACTCCATGTATATGCCTTTATTCTTTCAATTGGTTCCCTAGTTTCATGGTCGGTTGCCTCGTTGTTGTATTCGAAAACTTCAAAGTAGTCAATTGACTTTTTGCATTCTCCACAATAAGTCTTCTTACTAATCTGTCTACATTTTTCACATTGTAATATTATAGCCATATTAGAATATTATCAAATTAT
The DNA here is from genome assembly GCA_013694585.1 of Candidatus Nitrosopumilus sp. Lineage (GTDB taxonomy): Archaea > Thermoproteota > Nitrososphaeria > Nitrososphaerales > Nitrososphaeraceae > Nitrosocosmicus. The sequence continues at coordinate 1,850 of JACDCB010000264.1, forward strand.
GATCACGGTTATTAAATACTTAAACAAATGTGCTACTATTAGTCACAATATTAAATAAATATTATTTTACATTGCAAATCAATAATCTCGCTTCTCTATAATCTGTATTTCTAAATGTAAATCAAAGTCGAAAGGCCTTGTAGCCATATCATATGGTTAGGTCGTTTATATTTGCTAAATAAATTAGAACCAAGCTTGAGCGGGGGAATGTCAAAGGTAGTTACGCATATTCTTTCAGGTCCTATGGTGATTCATTTCTTAAACTAACAAATAGTATTGATCTCTAACGGATCAGGGTCTACCAACAATTTACTACTTGCTCTTGTGGATATTCGTAATATTTTTAATTGGTAGATATATAAATTCAATAATTCTTTGTCTACTATTCCTAACAAAGTGCCATATAGTATTAAGGCCTACTGAAATAATTGGTTATTCTGCCTTGACTTTTTCTTGCTCTAATTAAACTGCTATTTTCAATCCATTCATTTTTTGATATGGTTAAACTATCACAGGCGAATGATAGTGCCATGTCCATGGTATCAAATTTAGTACCGTTCATTCTCAAAGCCTCTCTTATTCCTTCTCTTATTTGCCAGACGCCAACAGGGAGGCTATATTCTGGATGTATTTCCCTAAGGATTATTACCGATGC
>JACDCB010000092.1 GCA_013694585.1 Candidatus Nitrosopumilus sp.
TCGTGAATTATATCTAATATTCTTTCTGGATGGAAACCATTTATCAAATACACAGGAGTTCCTGAATTTGCAATTTGAATAGATTCAGTCATTTTCCGTTTCATTCCTCCAGTAACATCAAAAGAAGAATCAGGGTGTTCTATTTTTTCCTTACCTTCCGAAAGAATATTGCTAATATCTGTTTTATCTACTTGAATTTCCCGGACTATTTCCCCTTTCGACATGTCACTATATAATCCATCTACATTCGTTGTGAAAATAGAGAACATTGGATGCAATTCTGTGCACAACATGGACATGATTGTATCCCCCGAAAGAATTGAAAAGTTATTTCCAGAGGTATGGATTACATCCCCAAACGTAATTGGTATCAGATCATTCTCAGTGGTCATATCAACAATATCATGCATTCTTGCAGGATCTGCAGTACTGTTGAATACGAATGCGGAGGGTTGAAGTGAATATGGTTTTAATTTGGACTCTATAAATTTATTGGTTATTATGTGATTTAGTTCAATCATAGATTCATGAACGACTGATACTCCTAGATCCGAATACGGGTAGGGTTTGGTGTGCATATCATATTTTACAGACCAATAGTGACCAAAAGATCCTCCTCCATGAACAATGATAATTTTAAAATTTTTCTTAATCTCACCTAAAACCCCTAATATTTTTTCAATTCCATCGTAGTTTGGGGTCAAAGGTTTTTCTTTGAATGTTACGACAGATCCGCCTAACTTTATGATTATTAAATTACTACCCTTCAAGACGTATTAGACTAATGAAGTATCAAGATATTATTAATTGTGTGATTTAATAAAATTTTTTAGGGAATTTTGATAGCAGAGTCAAGTTTTTCTGAGGTAGCTAGTTATTGTAAGCGATCCTCAAGCCCTCCGGATCAATCTTTGCAAAGAAATACTTTAGATTTAACAAATCCAATCTTTTTAGTATATTTTTGATTACTGAAAGATCCTCCTTATGTATGAGCGACAAGACCGAGCCGCCACCTCCCGCCCCAGTAATTTTTGTTCCCAACGAACCCTCAGAACTGCAAATATTAATTATCTTATCTATTTTTGGATTAGACAATGACAGTTTGACTAGCAAGTCGTGATTTCTGTTTAAGAGTTTACCAATATTTCTAATATCTTTATGCTCAAGGAAGTTGAGTGCTTGATCGTAAATATCTCCATATTCGTTACATAGGTTACCAAAAGCATTAGGATAGTTATTCTTAATTCTAGACACCTTCTCTATCATAGAAAAAGTATCATGGGCAACTCCACTATCTATTATCAAGAACTGGTATTCACTAAAATCTGCTGAGATCCTTTTAAAACCATTTAATTTGTCGAATTGTCCCAATCCTCCAAATGTACAAATATTACAATCTGCTCCCGAAGTCTCTCTATTGATTATTTTCTCAGCGTTAATAGATTCAGAACAAATCTTATTGTTATTTACTTTGTTATTTATTGAATGGTAAAGAGCAGCTGTTAACGCAACACAAAAAGCTGAGGAGGACCCCAGCCCTCCCCCAATCGGAATTTGAGAGTCTAGATGAATCAAAATGCCATATCTTGATTTCACATCAATGCCGGTATGAATCATTAGATATTTGATAACATTGTATAGCTTCTTGATGATTTCATAATATGCGTTATCCTGACCTAGTGGCAAGTTAAGCACTGACTTTCGTATGGTGGCTCTAAAACCTAGATTTGATTCAATTTTGATTTCATCGCTTGTAAATGGCGAGAAATTTACTCTTACCTTAAAAAATTTATCTATCGATGCAATTAACGAAGGATATCCATAAACCACAAAGTGCTCTCCAAAGAGGATCACTTTTCCTGGTGCTATTGTTGCTATTTGGCGTTCAAAATTGTTAGTATTTGAATACACTCAATCTCCACCCCTCACCCGTCTCCTCGAATTCTCTAAAGCATCAGAATTGATGAATAACCCACTACAGAAGACTTGTTGCCGTCAATATCACCACTCGTAAGATGCTTTAATAAAATAACATCAAAATTTCCCAATAATTTTGAAAATTCTATAGCAGTAGCTACACAACCATATCCACAAATATATTGAAAATAGTTTTTTAACGTATTATAGAAAGATTCCACATCCATCTTAGAAATCTCCGATATCAGTTTTTTATCGATGGCATAGCATTCCTCATAACCTAGATAGTGAGTAAAGTTAGAGGTAGCTATTAATACAACTTTTTCATCCGGTGGTAATATACTTGCTAATAACTTTGCCAATTCTATGCAAGTCTTTTTGTCCTGTTTTCTTTGAAGTATAGGTAAAAATCTGAAATTATTCTTCTTTAGCACTTGAATAAATG
>JACDCB010000121.1 GCA_013694585.1 Candidatus Nitrosopumilus sp.
GGGATGATACTTTTGAATCCAGTTCCAAATAGAAACATGATTTCGTTTGAAAATATAAGATAATCTTTCAGCTGCTCTCCTAAGCGATAGACCTGAAAAGTACAAATACAGACCATAGTATACGTACTTTGAAGGTGTTTTGTTTCTGGTAATCATAAAGGAGATAAAGCATCTTCAAGCTATAAGATTTCGTTATATGAACAGAGCCTTCTAATTACAATTAAAGTTTATAACAATGTAGTAGTTGATTGTCGTTTCTTTTCTATAACGTTATATTCATTGTAACCGATACTCACTTTCCGGCAAATGTGTTAATAAACCAGGATTTTAACGCAGATGGTGATACTTTAAAGGTATATGAGTTCATAAGTGGGCCTTTGAATGCAGGTACCTTTGGGCCAGATCCCATAGATGAGACCATAAACGCAAAATATCTGTATAATGAAACAGGACTGTTTAACTTTGGATATTACAAGGTGGAAAAACAAGATGATGGTAAAGTGCACTTTATATCACAGGTCCATACTGCAGATAGTTTAGTAAGAGACAAATCAAAGATAGATTTAGTCCCACAATAACTTCTTTTATCCTTTAATTTTAGATCACGAAATGGAAACTGGGATCAAAGACTGACGTATTTTTTCTTTTCTTAATATATACATGCTGGTATTTATTATAAAAAACTATGAAGACTAACAACTAAATCCATTGCCTTTCCGCTCGAGTGGATTTACTGTACTTACAAGTGTAGAGATCGAACCAAACCTGTCAAAAATGGAATCCTAAACCAAAGTAGTTCCTATATATGTTTGGATAGTTCAGAGAATGTTACCTACTTGTAAAAACAACAAGTAGTGCTAAGATTTTTAGGTTTTTAGAGATGATATAATTCTATTTTCATTTAAAATAATCATTGAATTAAAACATTTAGCTCGCGCATGGACACATTTGCTTGTGATTCTTACACTTTTTAATAACTTGAAACTTATTGTAAATACAAGCCCATACAGGAATAGGACCATAAAACAAGACCTAATATTTCTGTTACAATCTTAATGCGAACAAATGATGTCATACTTTGTATGCTTTAACCCACAATTCTTTTTTATGGAAAAAATAGTCATTAAAGGACTAGTTCTACTCTTCATATCGAAGTTCCCTAAATAATGCCTTTTTTAGAAAATGAACATGATGTTTTGTTTTAGGAACTTAAAAGCTGGTGGATATCATCTATCCTCGTCTATTGATGCCGCATAATTTACATCAATCTTAATCAAACTTGATAAATTTCTTTGCGATGTAAGTGCTACTCTTAGGTTTTAGGTTCGATAGCAGTGCAGCACCAATTCCAACTAGTTCCAATTTAGTTCCAAAGTTCCTTATTATAGATTTCATCTACTATAGGTTCTGACAACTTTTGCCGTCTGTAATTAGTTTTTCTGGTTGTGTCTTTGTTTTGTCTCCTATTGTGTTATGGCTCTTAAAAAATCGAGTACTCTGGAAGTATTTCCTAAAATTAGACCATAGAAATACAAGTGTGATACCAAAAACCAAATCTAATTATCAAAAAATCTGTGTCAATGACCATGTATCCAGAGTCATTAAAAAGAGTAACTGGGCAAATTACTCCTATTCCATAACGTGGCTGATCCTAATCGCTACACTTAACTTATTATCCAAACCCCTTATTTTCTAAAATCTTTATCCTATGCGTTCTATAATGAGAGTATAGATAGACTTTATTAGTAATCTGTCTTTCCTGCAAAACAAGATATCTAGAACGTAAAACCATGAGCAGAGTAGAAATAGGTACTATGATGTAGTAAGAATATATGAATGTTCTTTTGTACGGAATGGGAACAAACCGCAATTCGCAAATTTGATATCTTTAGAAATTATGGCGTTCTTACCAAAACAGCCTGAAATGGTTACCTTGCACTCTAGAGCGTGATGGCTGTAGAATAATTAGAACAGGATTGACCGATATTCTTCTGAGCCTCATTGCATGCATTATAATTCAAAAAAATATTTTTATAATATGCTTATTGTTTTACCATTCGCATATTTGGTATATGAACTATATAGATCTAAATGAACTATAAACTATAAATATAAGAAAGACTAACTCTTTTAGCATGAAAAATAATTCTCCTAAATCATCTTTACTGTTGATTCAACCTTACATGGAAAATTTTCAGAAGAATTTTGCAGAAGTAAAATATAAGAGTAGCGCGTATTTAAATAATAATACTGAAAAGGATTTTTTTGATTTGAATCAGGAAATAAAGAAATTGGAATATAATCAATTGGTTTTTCCTAAGAAGATTAGAAATCAAAAAAGCCTTAA
>JACDCB010000129.1 GCA_013694585.1 Candidatus Nitrosopumilus sp.
TATCTGAATATCTTATTTAGTAAAATAAATGGATGTATCAAATATGATACAAAATAAAAAAACTTCTTGCACATGATAAGTATGTTATAAAAGAGCAGCTTGAAAACAAACCTCTATCCTTTTTAAACGATTATACTTATTGTCAGTTTATGATATTAGATAAATTTAAACAAAAACTTATAATATATAAATTCAAAATTAAAATATAGTAATGTTGTAGGTTCAGAACCTTCTTGTCATATCATTCTCTTCTATTAGAGCCGTCACTTCTAGTGCACCTTATCTCATTAGTCTTAGAAACATCAAATAAAGATTGATGAAATAAGTAACTAATCTTATTATCAAAGGTAGAAGACTATTAATATCCAAAAAAAAGAAATTCAAATCTGTTCTTGATTTATTCAATCCCTACTAGAAAAACAACAAACAGAGCAGAGCATAACAAAGAGAATATAGAATAAATACAAAAAGGATTGAGAAAGACAGACAAGTAGAGTTAATTGATGTCATACTAAGGAAATTAAATAAACATGGATCTTGAAAATTATTATAGATCATATGTTCCATTTTCAACATTAGAATATGGCAAATCCAAGTTTTGAAAGAAAAGGCGTTGTAAAAATAGCTGATAATTTACTAATAAAGCTATTTGAGGAAACAAAAGGAGATGAATGTGAGTCTATAAAAATAGATGATATCTATTCAAGAAGTATTATAAGTTCAAACTCAAAAGATGAGACAGGTCTAAAAAACAATGTCATACAACACTTAAACGAGTTAGGTGACATAACTATAAATCCAAAAAGAACCGAAATCAGTATCACCCCAGAAGGTATAAGTCATTACAAAATACTAAAAAGGATCAGAGAGGAAGTAAAATAATTAACTTATCTTTTCAAATTTTTAAACTCAAAAGTAATTAACTAATCTTTGATTAGTCATTACTCAAGCCAGGTACTTTTAGTTTCAGTTTGTACTATTCTGTTAAAAAAGAGCATTTATTAGATTTGTTTAAGAATCATTTTCTATTTTTGTCATACCCTTTTTACGATATTCTTCACTTGCTTTTTCTGTATTTGTTCCGGTTTGACCTTCTGAAGTTATTTGTTGATCGCTTGGATCTCTCTTCACTGCAGTAGGTTCACCTGCATTTATTTTGGCTGGTGTCATAGCCTCTTTGTCTGAATATTCTTTTAGCGGATCACTCTTTCTATTTTTGTTTGTTCCTGCTGCGCCTTCTTCATATTCTTTATCATTTGAATTTGACATATAGAATGATAGCGAACATCATATTTAACCACTGACTGCATAATAATAATATCCATTGTGCAAAGTATAAAAAGCAGGTTAACCTGATAAATAAATGATTACTGATGATTGATTTAAAAACTCGATTGGAGGATCGAGTAGATAATAAAATTATTTATTTAATTTTTGCAACATTGGTAATACAAATGAGGTCCATAAAAAGTCTAATATCGATAAAGCATATATTTCAAATTATATCGGATCTATTTTTAAAAGACTGAAATAGTGTTTATAATGCAGATCCTATTTTTTATTATATTAGAATAATTTATCCAGAATTGCATTCACTATTGTTAGCTTTGAAATAGTGTGATATCTCAGTCCTACAACTCTTAACTATATGAATATCAAATTTCGAGTTAATTGATATCGACACTGGACTTTTCAACAACAGGGGATTTGGAAACTGCATTTATTAAATTCGATAAATGCTTTCATATTTAACGAAGATAATTATCTCTTCATGTATGTTATTGACTTCTAATTTTAACACACTTTATAAGTATCTAACAAACGCCTCAGTCATAAATATGATGTACCTAATATAAAATGATAATCCATTAACTAAAGATAAGATAAATGCAAGAGAACAATAAAAATAAGAAAGTAATTTCTGACAGTGAATTAGAAAGGCAAAAAATGATAGATGAGGGTGGTACCCAAAAATATGGTAGCAAAGATAAAAGTAAAACAAAAGACGACAATGTTTTGATCGATTCAGAACATTAATCAAAGTACTAGTGAATGCCAATGTCAAAGAATCAGGATGAGAAAGACAAAATTAAATGAAATGTCATAAAGGAAAAAATTATGGAAATGCAATTTGATAACTTTGTCATAACATCTTATCAAGTTGGTTCATTATACATGCAGTATGTCTAGTAGGTCTATTCTTAGGTTATAATTCAATTCAGGAATCCAATCAAACAACAAATAAGGTCTTTACCATAAACAGTCATTCTATATTTTGCAAATTAGGTAACAACAATTACCAATCGTCTTTGGGAAGCGATTCATATTGATCAATTGCTTTTTTCGTTACTTCGTTAATATTTTCTTCATTAAACATTTGCAATACGTTAAACTTCTTTACTTTCTTTAATACCAAAGTTAGGCCTTTGCCATAGGCATTTTCAAGCATGGACATTCTAGGTACGAGTTGTAAGTTCAATATCAATATCAATATCAATATCAATATCAGCGTCGCTTGCATTATTAAAAGGGTAAACTGTTCTCCACCTCCATCTGGATTTATATTTGAATAGACGAAATTTGCTATCCAGAAAATATAATGCATAAGAAATTTATTGATAACATATAGAAACTAAATCATTTAAAATTGCACAAAATTAATTATAGAGAAATACGTAAATCAAAAATCAATTATACTAACGATTTCATATACTCTTATGATTACTTATTCGACACAAGTAATAGATTGTCTCGCCGCTTGGACTCAAAAACTTCAGAAATGTAATGGGGATCCCGAATGTATTAGACAAAGTGGACAAGAATTAAGAAAAAGTTTGGACGATGTATTCCCTCCGTCTAACAAATTAGAATTTGATAATGATAAGATCAATTATATTTTTTCGTCGATATTTTTCTTATCTAATAGGCTAAGTAAAGCATTAATTGGGTTGGCTGAAACTGACAATGCCATTAATAAATTGGTGGCTAAAGAAAGGCAAACAGTCAAAAACACTTTTGAGGATAAAGATATAAAAGAATTTCAAACTATTTTGGACCAGATACTTTCCGATCATTATTGACAAATACTTTAGTTACTTTAAATAAGACAGCTCTCAACGTTAACAATGAATATATAAACCGTTGGATCGCAGTGGTATTTGTCAACTACATTGGACACACATTATAACTCAAGTTCGGGGTGGACAATGATAAAAACTTGGAGACTATACTTGCCAAAAGTTGTATGGAGTCAAACAACCTAATTTGATGTTTTGATATATTACCTGATTAAAAATATTTTGTGACTTTTCTATGTTTCATTGTTCTATCACAAGATTTTTTAGAAAAAACTTATTCTCCCCAATAAATAGTTTAGGATAAAATACAATAAATCTTTAATAATTACAATTAAGAGCCTATCCCAAAATTATTTTTCTATAGATGATTATGCAACAAGAGAACTGTACCAACCCAAGATAGTTCTCTACCTTCTTTTCATATCGTGTGAATAGTTTTCTGAACCTGTTGTGCCAAGAGTTTGTTCTTTCAACAACCCATCTTTTTGCAGAATGTTTTTTATGACTCAAGGAAGGTTGTGTTTCACCTTTGACATC
>JACDCB010000133.1 GCA_013694585.1 Candidatus Nitrosopumilus sp.
TTTGTTATTCGAATTAATATACAAAAGAGAAGATATATTCGAGATTATTGTCATATTGATAAATGTTAGAACATGTTTATATTTATTACGCTGCGTATTATATAATTACGCTATAAGTGATTAGAAATAGGCTAATAGATGGACCATAAACTAGGATAAGTAGAGTACATTTTTACTATCTTATAATTAGTATTGTCGATTGCAGAGAAGAAAATATTTGGGGTATTGTATGGAATTGGTCTGACCTCAGTGCCGGATCCATAAATAATATTGACACTACATCTAGTAGAACAATTAAGACAAAAATTTTTATCCTAACCAAGTGGCTATATCGATCCTAATCAAAGATTTTCAAACCAAATCGGTCAGGATTCTTGATTTCTATTTGAATGCTTTTTCTTCAAATTTTTTTCATGATTTGAAAGGTCTAAAGATGGAATAGCAGTTATTTTTTTAAGGAAAACTTGAAAATGAAAATGCGAAATGTTCATGATGTAAAAAATTTCTTTGTATACAAATGCGATTTGATACCAGTATTGGGAAATTATGTTATGTGGAATACAGCACAGCACATTATTGTTCCTGCAGATTTTTGCAAAGAGACTAGTCAAGATAAGATTAAGTATTTTACTGGAGCCACAATTTATCATTTGTAGGTATTGGGTCTTGGTATTGAGATCTGTTATGCCATCTCAAGACCTTTATTGGCTTGCACCAAAGCCTACAGACTTTTATAAAAGTAATTATAGTATACGCGAAACGATCATAAATTAATTACTAAATAGGAATTTTTTACCTTGATTTTCTCATTATTGGTTATTTCCTTTCATAATTAAGACAAATTAAGGACATTGCTTCTCTTCAACATTAGAGGTTACTAATGAGAGAATCAGCACCTGACTTTTAAACTAGGATTGAGAATTTTAGAATTAGAATCTCGAAATATAGGTTGTAAGGATATTTTCCAATAAGGTGTTTATGTAATTACACAAGGGTTCTGTCTATTTAGGGTTTGATTATCAAAAAAGATTAATAGGTCTCGATACAGCAAAAATAAATAAATTTATAAATTTTATTTTTATTTAAACAAGAGTAAAATCAAAAATTTATACTTTTTAATCTAAAGAATTTATAGGAACCTAGAGTAAACGAAAGAACGGCAAAAATTCAATAAAAAATATAAATGTATTTATTTTCCAAAATACGCCTTGACATTTGGTCTGTACAGATAGTAAATGACAATACCATTGACTATTACATGGAATATTGCTCCTGTATTTCCCACAACAATCGATCCAATACCCACGATAATTCCTATTGCAGATACTATTAATGTTATAATCCAAGCCCAGTTTAGCCCTTTCCACAGTCCATAAGCCACTACAAAATAAGCCAATCCAATTATAATGAGAATTCCCCCTAAGATTATACCAAGTAATGGTATTATCGCTAATACCGCAAATCCACTTAATAATGATCCAATACCTCCAATAACAGCAAGTATAGCAATTATTGTAACGCCCAACGGTCTATTTTTTTGCATTTATTATGTTTAATGACAATAACCTATTAAACTTAAATCAAAATAATGTAGTTTCTTTTAATACTAGTATTTTAATTAATAAATGATATACTCCATTTGTGAATTTGTAAGTAATATCCCCATTAAATTTTCTCTTACTTTCCTCCATTTAAGGAGGATATAATTGAACTGAATGACTCGACAGAGGTTCATTAACGAATATTCTAATAAAATCGACTAGAATTGAAATATAAAGATTATATCATCATTCTAATGGATTTGAGTGCGGCAGGTAAATGGGTTAAGTCGTATTATTATTTTCCCTACCTATAATGATCATATTCAAAATAAAAGGTAATTATTTCAATTCCTAGACTAAATAAGCTAAGAAACTAGTCGAGTGGATTATTTAGGGTCCCTTTCAGAAACTTCTAATAGCATTCCTTTCAAGGATACGTTCGAAATTATTTTCGCCAAATTGCGTATTTTTGCCTATCATTAAAAAAACAAACTTTTTTCGTATTGTCTTCTGAAATAGCATTAGATTTCAATTACATATAGAAGATAAATAGTAGCCTGTTTCTCTATCTGTTACATATGTCACATTATGTATTACTTATTAACTGGACTGAGCAAGGGATTAACAAAATCAAAGAATCATCAGATCGTTACTACTCTTTTAAGACATCGCTAGAAAATGCAGGTGGAAAACTGGTTGGAGGTTACTATACTCTCGGAGATTACGATGTAGTATTAATTATAGAAGCTCCAACTGATGAGGTAATAATGTCTCTAATGCTCAAAGTTGGTTCTTATGGAAATGTGAGAACTAAAACCTTGAAAGCATTTACAGCCGAGGAAGGGATGAAGATTATAAAGGATCTTCCATAACCATATTCCTAATAAATTAGGAAATATAATATTGTGATTGGAATCAATTCTGAGACTACTTTTGCTAAATACACCAAGTGTTGAAAATAGTATTTGCCACCTAGCATACGCAGTGTCAAGCATTGGTGTATAGGCCCCTATAATAGATACATTATTTGAACAAACAGCATGTATGCTTGTTTCCGTAATAGCGTATTTAACATCATAATTTTTGACCTTCATATGATTGATGTGGAATGTCAAACGCTCTTATCTTAGGAAATTCATCATGCCGCGATTCGTGATAGCCTTTGAAAAGGGAAGGTCTTATATTCATAGATAATACAGGCTACTTGATGCAGCATCGAAATACAGCAAGTTCGTTAACCCTAAATGCTACATCTTATGAACTTAAACTCTTACTGCGAGGATTTCTACTGCCTTCAATTTTAGCTTTTTTCTTCATTTATGTCATAATATCAATTGTTGACGTCGAAAGGAACGGGATTTACAATAGTATCCCTTCTTCAATAATACTTGCTGCAACCGCCATAGTCTCACTAAAATTGTTATTTTACACAAAGCTAGAAAAAATAGAAATTCGTAGACTTAGATTTATTTTTTTAGCCTTAATCTGCTGGCTAATGGGAGAACTAATATATATTTATTATCAGGCTTTTTTAGGAATTGCAGATCCATATCCATCGGTAGCTGTTCTATTCTACTTGTCAGCGACCGGTTTTCTTCCAGTATACCTATTTCAGTATTCTTTATATGAAGAAAAGTATTTTAAAAAATAAATCCCTTGTCTACTTAGGACTTGTAACCTCAATTTTCCCATATATTTATTTATAGATACAATTTACAATTACCAAGAATATTACTCTCAATCCCCTTTAGAATTTGTCATCACTGGACTTTATTATGCGAGTGATGCAGTAGTAATCTTTCCTTGCATACCCATTATTTTAAGTCTTAGTAAAAAGGATCCTTTCATCTTTTATTGGTTACTCATAACATTATCTGTTTTCATATTAGTCACCGCAGATTTATGCTATACTTTTGTTGTATCAATAGATGGTGAACTACTCAGTGACACTGAATGGTTATGGTCCTTCGTATTTGCCATCGGATACCTGCTTATGTCCGTATCAATACTATGGTTTAGCAAGTTGAAGGAAATTATTGAGTATGAAAATTCTTAAGATTCTAAAATACGATAAAACTGATACCTTTGGAAGTGACGATCAAATGAAGGAAGTTGTAGAAGCCTTCAATGATCCCAATCAAATTTCAAGTAGTATGGCAAAGGTAATGGAAATGGCGAAGGAACGTGTTGACGTATTATTTGCTCAAAACATAATCCAGAAAGATGAACTTAATAAATTTATCAATATTTTGGTTAAAACGACTAGGAATATTAATTTGTTAAAAGTTCGTGTGCTCTTACCTTCCACAATGTTTGATGAGCGAATTAATCCTAGGAAAATTGGTTCTTCGATCAAGACCAAGTATTTTGACCGTCCTCTAGCAGCAAATGCAATTACTGCCATTGTGGACAGCGAATTCATGTGTGTATTGAGTTCTGAATCAAATAATATTGATACCCCAAACAAGTATTTTATTATGCAAATAAGCAATGAAATAAAGCTATACGCTTCAATAGCATTATTTGAAAAAATTTGGCTTTTAGAGAAGTCTGTAGATTTTGGATGACTGTGGAAGATTTTATCTCTAAAAAGTATTATTCATTATAGAGGATTGCAAATCTGGTAATGTCTTGTATCGTTATGAGATAGTGGAGATCAGAAACGTATGTACACGAATTATCAGCCTAATTTTCAATATCTTACAAATTTGTATCGACAATATCCAGTTTGGGGTTGGAGTGTGGTAGGGAAAGGGGTGCAATAAATTATACGGTTAAATAAAATGATATAACTTTAACCTCATTGACAAGAAAAATGGATTCCTTATGAATAGGTCGAACGGTTTAGTGGTAGCTAAAATATTGGTTTAAATTCATCGGCTAAATCTCACTCTGAATGTTTTTGTTGTTAGGAAGTTTGACAATTATGATTGGTTACAAATAAAACAAGAATATTTACAATCCTAATTTTATTTTTGTAAAATGATCTCACAACATCATTAAATGCAATTCTTATTAGGATATTCACCCCAATATTCCGATTTTTCAATCTATTTATAGTATGATATATAATATACCATATGAAGTTCGGTTTAATCTTATTGCCTATATTTTTTTTATCTGTCGTGCAAGTCGCACATGCTCAGAGTCTTACTGATTCCATAAAAAATGCAGTAAATAACGACATTGAGAACACATTTGACTCGATAAATCAGGCCTCCAATAGTAGCAGTAATTCTCCAGCTGGAAATGATACTAGCCCCCAGTCTACCACTACTACTACCACTACTACAAGCGGGCCTGGCAATTCAAATTCTACTTCTACAACAATGAAAACCAACAGTCAGTAGTAGATTGAATAGTAGTTTTTAAGCGCTATTGCATACCTATATGAATTTTATTTATCTTCAATGATTTTTCCGTATCATAAACTTGAATACGATATTTTTTCTTCCCTGTGAATACCGATCGTTCTTAAAATTTAAACCAAGCATACGTCATTATCTAAATGATAATTCCTAGTTTAAGCCCCAGAGGGGTTTGGATTTGATAAAGTAAGAGGTTTGCGGGCGTCTTGTCTGATTTAGAAATCAAAACATCATTCAAAAAGGCGTTCATATTAATTCCCTAATTTTAATTTACAATCATATAATGAGGATGGATTGTCTAGCGTTGCATCAATTAATGTTCTATCTGATTGTATTTGCTTACTTTCATATTTTCTCAGTTGGTAATTTCTTTCTGACAACACATTTAGTATGATACCAAGTGACTTTCCCGACATTCTCTCAGGGTTAATAATGATAGAATTAATTGAATCGTTTTGAATTTCACTAATTACCTGGTTTAAAGTCTTAGGTTCTTCGTATCCGGACGAACCAAGGGATGAAAAGGATGCAATAAATCTCTCTTTTTCACTACCAACCTTCTGCAGACCCTCAATACAAAATGCCATATTTTCCGTATTCATTTATTTTGAAACAATTCTGGATATTAATAAATGTGATCAGCATCAAGTAGCGTATTTTTTCCTAAAAGTCATATATGGATGAACAAATCCGTACATTCTAGTCCTTGTAATGATAACATACTATCAGTAGGATTGAGACTCATTGGTGAATTTATTATTGTCGTGGTCATTTCAGTTGGAACGCAGGGGTTTAGTAATAGCTATATTATGAGTCTAACTTTTTTTAGGAAATGATATACTATAAATTCTGCAGCCAAATTCAAGGGCTTTGGCCAAGTCATATGTTGTTAAAATATTAATATAAACATAATTTACTTTAATTTAAAAAAAATTACCCAAGGTGATTTAATTTCCAATTTTAAATGCCTGATCATTTTTGTGAATTACCATTTAGAATTAGCTGAAATCCTTTGTATTTCGATTGATATAAACGATTACGGTAATGCATCAGCGATATGTCTCATGACATACTTAATAGAAACTAAATGTATATATATGATATGACAAGCGAAAAATATTCTAATTGTACAATGATGTCTTTACATTCTCTTCATAAGGCTATTGCAGCCAAGATAAATGAAAAATAAACAAGTGGATATTTTAGGTAGTAATAAAAAGTCTGGTGTTTTATTTCAAAAATTCAGTAAGGTAATTGATATCTAAATAATGCAAATAACTGGCAATGATGAATTAAAAAAGTATTTGTTAGACAGAAATGATATTTTAGTATCTACAAATTTAAGTAACGAAGAGGAATTATTTAATAATGAAAAAGGTGAATCTGCTATAGATAGGTACCCTAGCTCTCTGTTTAACAAAAAAGTTAGTTTATTGAATGACGACTTCGTAGGTTTTATGATGGAAATAACTGATACTAAAATAACGATATTTGGTGATTATGATCAGAGATTTGATGTTCCAAAATCAAAAGCCAGAGAAGTTAACAATAATATGGTTCTTGATATGGGATGGAGCGAGTTTATATCTTACAGATTAGATGACTCATTCTACAATTCACAAGAATTGAAGTAAAAAGGCTGAATCAGCCAGAATCGATATGAGAAATAGAACCAGATGCTATACTGCATAAGGATATTCTCAACTAAATTTAATAAATCCTGTGAATTAACAACATCACGTTATCCTATTCCATATTATTTCTACGTTCTTTTTTTTAACAATAACTCCAGCCGGCATAGCGGAGAGTATGAGAACATCTCCTAAAGATAATATATTGCAATTTTTTTAAATTAAGACTATAGGACCAAGCATCTTAAACAAAGGGAGACACATCGTAATACTCTAATGCTTTCTGTAGAATTAGAGTATGGAGAGTATTCAGTAATCTGAATATAAATAATTATGGTACGATCTACAATCTAATATGGGATGGTGAAAAAGATTTGTCATATTCTATAAGAATTATGACTTGGATTTGACGGCGTCAATTATTCCATTTATACCATTTGATGGATAAAAGGTTTGAAGATAATTCCATCCTGATCGCTCTAATAGTGCAGAGTATTCCTTAACGGTTCTTTCCCTTCCACTTCCCCAACACATCATATGTATGTCAAATAATTTGGAGAAATGAGAAGTCTGTGGGTCAGGTATTAAATGCTCTATGATAAATATTCTTCCATCATTTGATGAGGCTCTGTGAGCATTAGAAAGTATCTTGATACATTCTTCATCATTCCAATCATGTAGTATCATCTTCATCATATATAGGTCCGCAGGAGGAACACTGGGAAACATATCTCTACTTATATACTGGCAACGGTTATCAACGCCTATTTTACCTGCCCATAATAGTTCTCTATTCGTCATTACATACTCTAAATCCAATATACTTCTCTTTAGATGAGGGAATTTCAAAAGCAATTCCGAGACCAGATGGCCACGACCCCCCACCTATATCGCACACATATTGTATTTTTGAAAAATCGTATTTTTCCAGTGACTCAATTATCCAATTAGTCTGCATGCGTGAATAACTACTCATTGCTTGATTGAATATATTCTCGTATTCTGGATATCTTTTGGCGTATTCAAACGCGCTGTGACCATATTCTCGAACAAAAGCATCTTGCTGACCATCTATAACCATTGAAGGTAAATGTTTCCATATTTGATAATGCTCTGGCTCTTCCTCCAGCAGTATTATGCCTAGTAATGTCTGTGGATGATCTTTTTCTTAATAACTCACCCTGTGAACTTAACGAAAACCTATCAAGTGATTCCTCTTTCAAGAAACCCAAAGACGCGAGTGCCCTAAGCAGCCTATATGTTAAACCAACATCTAAAACCAATTTCCTTGGAAATATCTACTGCTTCTTTGGGCTCTGTCGTTATATTATCAAAAACACCTAATTTCACGCCGGCATAAAGTATTTGGCTTTTCCATCTGGAAAAAATAATATCCAGAGTTTTTTATAAACTGACATACTACACCGTACTATTCAAAATATCTTTTTAAAAATTGTTTACTTTCTCTTTCAGTTCTTAAATCCATCATGTATTTTTATTATGGAATCTAAAACTTTTCGTTAGACGTCATATTTGGAACCTAAATAAAAGAAACCATTAACATGATGGGGACCAGGGAGATTTGATTAGGGCGACAGAGGGGTTTAATACCGATAACGGTTCTTTAGAATAGATTCTGCATATTATAATGATAATAATTAATATCAAGATTTATCAAGGGATAATAATAAATACTGATTAGTTAACCAATGTCAAAAGCATCAATAAGGGTTGATTATAGGTAAAGTATTTCAGTTCTTCACCTTAATGAAATTATAGGAGTTGGAATTAAATTTCCTCTATCCTACAACTCAGATGCACTATTCACGACTTTACGCAAGCTAAATGCGAAGAATTTTCTACTGGGTAGAAAATAAGAAAAAGTCTATTAATTATTTGTAAACAAAACCCCTTCGTCAAGGTTGATAAAGGGTTCTTCAGGGTTATCCCCTTTTTGGTTTGTGAATTGTTGGCAACTTTCGGCGGTGGTAAATCCAGCGTCTCCTGAGGAGGGGGCAAACACAACACAGACAGAGTACGG
>JACDCB010000134.1 GCA_013694585.1 Candidatus Nitrosopumilus sp.
TTTACTATTATAACGATTTTTCTAATTGGTTAACGATAATCTGCCTTTCAGTTGTAGAATAATGATTTCAAAGAAGGACAAAATCATCTTAATCATAAGCAATCATTTGTTAATAAAATGATTAATATTCGATTGGAGATTCATCTCTTCATTGCCAAAAAGCCTTAACATTAGAATTAATATGGATTTTTAGAGATTAAATTCTTTTAAGTAGTAAATTTTCAGAAAAAAAGTAAAAAAAGTAAAAAATCAGGTTGTGTTAAGATTTAGTCTTGTTGTCCTGCCACATTATTTCCTTCACTTTCTTGGTTTTGTACATTTATGTTGTTACCTGATGCTACTGTATCTTCGCCAGAGACTACTCCACTACTTTGGCTGGATGATTGTGATTGGCCGATGCCTTGGTTAGCACTGTTGCCGCCATTACCTTCATATTCGTCACCGTTACCGCCTTGTTGTCCTGCTACATTATCTCCTTCATTTTCTTGGTTTTGTACGCTCAGGTTATTACATGAAAATAGAGTTCCGTCGCCTGATACACAAATACCTAATTGAGTGGATGCTTGTGATTGGCCGATGCCTTGGTTAACTGAATTGCCTTGTGCAAAAGCATTTAGTGTCATTGCAGTAAGTCCCGTCAAAAGGATGAATGAGACTGCCAGTGCAGTTGTTGTAATTATAGCTTTATTTGCAAATGATGTATTATTCATCTAATTATAGTACACAAAAAACTAAAGACATTTATAGAATATTTTATAGTAAAAAGGTTACAGAACATTAAATTATGATTTGGTAACATACTTTTATTAAAAAGTATGAATCTCATAACGACAAGATAATTGGCAGCTAATTCCAATATTGATAACTGCACGTTTCCTCCGATTTAGGATAATACTCTACAGACAGTACAGAATTTGGTTCAATTTCAAAATTTGTCTAGGAGGTTATTCTCTGCTTCTGGCACGGGTCCTCAATTGCTAATTATTCACTACAACAGCTCATCTACCGTTAATCAAGATAGAACAACGTAAGCGAAGTTGTCGGAATTTTCGTAAAATTAAGACATTGATAAAAGTTGCATAAATGTAGACATGGACAGCGAGTACCGCAGAATTTAATGTATAAACTGCATTCTGAACACCGCTTGTATCGCAATGCATATACGGATTCTTTTCCTCCGCCTACTCTATCGTATCTTACGCAAAGTCATTTACAACCCAAAAAGTTCTAGTTCATGTGATAAGAATTAAGCATCCATCTTAAATTCCAATTAATTGTAAACAAAATTTAGTAGTCAGAGGATAGGACAGCATACTAAAAATGTAAAAGTATGGATAATCATTGTTAGAAGAGAGCGGAGGCATCCCAAAGGCCTGTAGTTTATCATATGAAATCCTCAAAATCTACAGGCCTGATTTATCATTTGATAGGTTGGTTCACAAACAAAAATTGGAGATAATAGAAATATGTACATTATATAATATGCTGAATCTATAATCTTATGAAGATTCTGAATGTTTTTACTCTGATAGGCGTTATTGCATCTTTTTTCACGTTAGGTGGAATTCTGATTCCAGCAATGGCACAACCTATTGATAATAATCAAACACTGACAACTGTCGAACCACCACGAGAGGGCAATTTGACATCGAATGCAGGTTCTAACATGTCTAATATCACTACTCCGGCCGGTGAAGTCAACACATATAGGTAATATGATTACTTCCCATAGCTGCTTTTGATCAACTTTGCAACATCATAGGTACATAATAGACAGATTCATTGATTTTGGATTTCTTTGTCACTAGATCATTTCACAAGAATTGGAAACCTATAAGAATTCTTGAGGTAGAGCAATGACAAGTTCATGAATATACTATAATTTACTAGCCACAATTGCCATTTGATTCCATCTCAAATATTTCCAGAATTATTTAAAGTTAGAAAACCCGGAAGATCGTAAAAAACAAGGAGCAAAGATAAAAAGAGATATGAAATAAGGATTGTGCAAAGTAAGATCATAATTCGGAAAATTTTTAAAAAAAAATCTTAATTTTGATTACATTCAAATGTATAAATAAATTAATAATCACTCTGTACAAGGAGACATTGAACACCGGAACTATAAAATCATACGTAATCAGTAGTGAAGGTCAAAATGAATAGGACAGTCCCATAGTTTAAATAATTATCGTTTCATATATAATTATGTCATCAAATAATAATTTTAACGAAAGTCCAAATCATTTCATGGTATTAGATGCGATATCTCGAGGTATGAAAAAGATAGACAGTATTGCCAAAGTTACAAAGTTGTCAAGAGATGAAGTGGAATTGATTCTAAATGATCTAAAAAATCAAAAATTGATAAACACCGTTGTTAAGAAGGGTTTTTTTGGCAATAAGAAAACTGAGTATCATGCTTCAGATACGGGTATGAGAATGCTGGATTCAAAAAAACAAGAATTATCCGATAAATCTCAACAACTTCAACAACTCTATGAAACCGGCAATAGGGGTCAAGTGCAGAGTTTCATGGATTCTAATAGAATGTGGATGCCGATGATGTTATTCTCTGGCATTATGAGTATGGTAATGTTTGCATCTATGATGTCCTTTATGGGAATGGCTATGAATCCAGCTGAAAGTGCACAGACGGAAGGTCAAGTAGATGAATCAGGAGGGTCAGCAGCTGAGGATACAGGAGGAGCAGCATCTGATACAGGCGCTTCTGACACTGCCGACACAGGGAGTTTTAGCGACACGGGTGCAGGTGGCGGGATGGATACTGGAGGATTTGATTCATTCTAAAATGAAAATAGTTCAATAACAATTATTTATTTTGGCTCTAGACAAAGTACAAATATGTTTTAAATATCTGGAAAAACAAATATAAAATAACTTATCGTCGTTGGATGTCATATAAAACAGTCAATTCTTTCCGTACAATTAGCTCCATCATGCTAGAAGCTAAGGATGCATGATTTGCATTGCCTATCATCAAAAGAGAAGAGATTTGAGTAATGTAATAAATGAATCAACCAGCCAATCTGAATCAGTAGAGAAAAAAATGAGTTAGTTGACTTGATTTCACATTCCCGACGATATTACATTTCCCGATATAATTGGAAGCTAAATTATCCTACCCCAAAGTTGGATTGATTACTTTGAGAATATAATACAGACGGTTAGTATGTGTTACTTGGTAGTACCACCTGCAATTGTTGGGTTCAGAAAGCCACCATCATTATCCGTTATGTCAGTATCGTTGTTGTTTGGTACTACAGTTATCTGACCTCTGATATGACTCCAAGTGGGATCGTAATAGTTGTATACTCCAGCATTATCGATGGTTATATTATATGATTCACCGGTACCGAAATAGTCCCCATAAAATATGTTTGATGGGCCTTGATCTGGAGTTCCAGGCACTAATAGATGCGGAGTAGAGTCATTATTAAGCCAAATAATAGTTGTGCCCTCTGACACCGTTACGTTTGTGGGAGCCATTGGATTTTGACTATCGCTATTTGTGGCTCCAGGATTTATGGTGATTGTAAAATTGCTGTCTTGAGAACTCCACCCTAATCCGTAATAACTGAGAATAGGGAGAAAGAAAAATATGAACAGCAAAATTATCTTAATCATATTTACATTCTGGTAGCTGGCTTTCGACTATTTATTGATGATCCTAATCATTTGACAGAAATAACTTGAAACAAATTTTATCGATATATCAATCCGATATTGCTCTTATTAATAATACATTGCTTTTATTGTATTTGATAGCCATTTTAACAGGATTAAAATGAATGAGTAATATAGCGTTACTAATTTTAGTTATCTCTGATTGGTAATTTATAGCATCATGATAAATCGCGATCATACGCTGAGAGTAAAAGCAAGGTGTCGATCAATCATTGTTACCAAGAGAATCATTTAATCTCCATTTCCTGTGAGGTGGTTACAAAAATATTCTTAATTTGAACTACTTTGCACCAATTGAATCTATATCACAGATATATTTTACTTGAATAATATTTGTATCCAAGATTATAGTATTTGATTATAAATGATTGGATTTGAGAAAATGCTCCGTATTTCGCAACTACTTATCTTACCAATTGCATAGAAATGGCTAAAAAAAATGTGATTTAGAATTATTATGGCGTTAAAAATCCTATGATATCGAACTTACGGTCTGTTCATATCCATTGGTATATATCTCTATGATATTGCCAAATGGATCTTCGCAGAATGCTATTTTATATCCCTTATTTGGAACAATTTCCCAGACCTTGCTTCGCTGCTTTCCTCCAGTTTCTGAAATCTTGTGGCATAAATCCTCGACGTTTGGATCCGTAATGCATATGTGTGTAATTCCTGATTTCCAATACTCAAAGTTCTCTAGACGTCTTTGTGCCTTTGGCTCCATGTATTCAATTATTTCAAATCCTACCTGATTACCCGAACTCATCCAAACCATTCGCATTTTTTTTAGGTTCGGGCCATGAATATCTTTCAATGCTATCCCTGCTAGGGAATCATCCGCCATAAATTCTACCGGTCCTCCCACCACGGTAAATCCGAGTACCTCCTTATACCATTTTATAGCTTGGTCTAGATCTGATACGCTAATGGCTACGTGATTTAATGTTTTTGGATATACAGGTTGTGATGATGATGGTTTATTTGTGGTGCTAGAATTACTCATATACTAAATCCTTCATAGTTCATATCCATTTTTATTCTTTAACTCTAAAAACATCTTTACTCTATTTTGTCGAATAAACAAATCTATAACAAGCTGAAAAAACATTCAGAAATGATTAGGACCGCAGGGGACTCAACAGTAAAGGTTCTCCCAATGATTCTATCATCAGTCTAATAAAGAGAGATACAAATATTTATTTGCTTTTTTTTGTTAAGAGCCGATACAGGATGAATTCGGTACTAACATATACAAATAGGAGTAAATGGGTGTTTTTTTCAATATGCAGGAAACAGCGACTTAGTAAAATTCCGATCTAAAATTTTGACTGACTCATGCCAAAGTAACAAACCTAGAGTGGTACTAAGTATTCATAAAGTTGATATTTGAAGCTACTAGTTTAGATTTTTGAGATCTTAGTTTAATAAATGACTGAATTTGTCAATATTTTTGGAAATTAGTTATTAGTTATTCAAAACTTATATAATTTCATACTCATACAAATTCATGTCTTCAGATAACAGATTTAGTCAAAGTCCAAATCATTTCATGGTGTTGGATGCCATCTCTAGGGGTATTAAGAAAATTGACAGCATTGCAAAGGTCACTAAATTATCTAAGGATGAAGTAGAATTGATTGTAAATGATTTACAAACTCAAAAACTAATTACTAAAGACACAAAAAAAGGCTTTTTTGGAAATAAGAAAATTGAAGTTTACTCTACGGAAACAGGATTCAAAATATTAGAATCAAAAAAACAGGAACTAGTCAGTAAATCTAAATATCTTCAGCAACTCTATGAAACCGGCAATAAGGGTCAAATGCAGAGTTATATGGACGATAACAGAATGTGGATGCCGATGATGTTAATGTCTGGAATAATGAGCATGGTAATGTTTGGATCTATGATGTCTTTTATGGGAATGGCTATGAATCCAGCTGAAAGTGCTCAAAGTGAAGGGCAAGCAGATGATTCAGGAGGGTCGGGTGCTGATGATACAGGAGCGGCATCCGATACAGGCGATACAGGTGGTTCTAGCGATATGGATGTAGGTGGAATGGATACTGGGGGCTTTGATTCTTTTTAGTAAACACCATAAGTAATAGTACGGCTACCACCTGCTAACTTCTGTGGTAAAATCAGAGCATTCAAAATACTTTTTATAAATTAATAAGTAATATTATTAAGTGATTTTTTATGTCAGAATTTAAAAGTATTTCCGAATTAAAGAAATTGCTTTCTGCAGATTGCAAAATAGAAAAGGTAGAACCACCTGTGTATGGTTCAGATATAGAGACCACTATAGTAAGGGTATCACTAAAATGTCCAGATGGTAAAGTTTACACAATCAAAGCATATAAAGAAGAATCGTCTGCTCTAAGAGAATTTATACGATTAAATAGTATAGTCTGATAGACTTACTTAGCTATTACATATTGCCCACCCAAGTAATCTAAGATGCATAATAAGACAACCTTACCGCTATATTTCTACTCTTGGTTCCATCTTCAGCCATTTCCTATTAAAACAATATCATTCCATCTATTAGATTTGGAGTAAATAAAATTGGTTGTATGTGAAGAATATACTAAATCAGTTTCAAAAGATGGAGTTAGGATTTTGAACTTCGGTTCACTAGTTCTGATAGTAATCTATCATTAAAATAATTAAGATCTATACAACTAAATTATTAGAGAATAATTCAAAACTAAGGGCTCCATTACTCAAATTTAGGATCCTATCCTGTAAATCGGTGGTTTTTTTGTGTTGAAGTCAAAAAGAATATTGCACTATAATAAGACACTGGTTTTACTATTTGGTACAGTTGGCGTTTATCGGCCATTACTCATCCTTGGTCGAAGGTAGGTAGTTAGGTAAGTAGATACAATTATAGAAAAACAGGGCATTTAGCCTAAACCACATATTGTAATTATGTAATAATCGCCATTACGTTCTATAATGGATATTAAATTTAATCAAATTCAGAATGTAGATAGTTTAATTATTATGATACTAATGGAGAGCACTGTCTATTGTTTAATAGGATATTAACCTAGATAATTTATGTATGAAGATAACAAAATAAAATGTTCCTCATGTGGTAAGTTATTTACATCCAAGGCTCATCAGACAGTATGCGAAGATTGCTCTAAAGAGCTTGAAAATATAAAATAAATAAAGGAGTTTTCCGGGTAATTTGAATTCTAGTTAGTAGATTATCTACAATCGTCATTATGAATATGCAGATGAGAAAAGTCAATATCTTTGAATAAGGTACTTTCCTAGAACTGCGACAAATTATAATAGAATTTATAGATTCAAGACTATGCAGTGATAAAGCTGGCATTTAGGATTAAGAAGAATTAGAACATGGAGAGAAAATTTTTGGTTTTGAGATCAGATTCGTAATGCACTAGACTTTTACCTTTCAATTCATTCCAAATATCATCAATGTAATCCCGGCTATACTTTGATTTAATGGCGTAAACTTTATTCAGAGACTCTTGCTCATTTTCGCAATAATTAGTACTATCTATTAGAGTAGCAGCTACCTCTAACCACTCCGCTTCCTTGTCTTTAAACAAAGTTAAAAATCTGTCGGTAAAGATTATGTCGTGGGTCCAATTCTTCTCCTTTACGTCAGAAGATATTCTATTAAGATCTAATACTTCATAAAAGTAATTTGCTAGTTCTGGCGAATATGGTCCATCTCTATAAATATTATAGTCATAACCAAAGTTATTTCGTAAAGAGGTTTGTGCTAAAAATACGTATTTCTGTAATTTTAGTCGATTTATAAAACCATTTTCATCGTCTTTTAATAGATTATTTATATTTATCATCTTATTGTCGTAAAGAAAGCATATAAAATCTTGCAATTTCATACTCATATGTTGCTGAATAGGTACTATACGTCAAACTATTATATTAACTAGATGGTCTTTAGTTATGTTTTGCAAGTAGAGATAAAGTAGAATCCGATCGTAACGTTATTTAAATTCAACCGTCTTTGTTACTTCTGTGGTTTTTGTTATTATTAAAGATCAATTCTAACAAGTAAGACTTTGTTTATATGGATGACACTACAAATTCTTATGACAAACATTCCGACAAGTTGACAATTTTAGATTATAAAAATATTACCATTTATGTTATAATTATTTAATAATCTTCTAAAACTTGATGGAAATTTTCCTAGATTGGAATATAATATATATACCACTTGATAGTATCAACTTCTGAGTAAATATTAAGCTTTTGAAGAAGGAATAATTGATTAGCCTAGGAATTCCAGTAAACATTTAACAAATTATATCTAAGTTTAAATTAAATAGGTAGGTCGCAAAAATTAATGGTAGGTGGAGGTTCTAAAAAAGCTACATGCGTTGCTTTAGTTTGAAATCTAAAATTTAGGAATTCCGTTCTCCAAGGTTGTGGCTGCGATTATAACAGGAAGCACTTCGATATAGGCCATCATTTAAAAATTAAATATTGTATTATTATTATGACATTTAAGATGAAGACGAACCCTATTTTTATGGATATAAAGTACGTAATATTTTATTCTTTATTTTTTAATATGCTGACTCTCAGTATTCTTGTTCCTAAACCTCAGTATTTAGCTTATTCCCAAACTGAAAATAATACTAATATAAATAGTAATGTTTGGACAAGCGAGCGAAATAATCTCAATATTACAATGAAGCTTATGCCACAAGTTCCTATAATCGATCAGAAAACAAAAATTCTATTTGATGTTAGAACACTAAATGATTCAAGTGAATTTGAGGGGTTGAAGGCAAAAGTAACCCTGACGGATCACGATAGCAGGTTATACAAATTTGAAAATAAAATTATACCTATAAACCATGGAAAATTTTCAATAGAGTATATCTTTCCTGATGATGGACAGCATAGAATACTATTGCAATTATACAAGAATACAACCGCCTTTACAGTGGGTTCTTTTGATATATTTATACCCCATTCATCAATACAACCACCACCACCTAACGCCAATAAAGATTTCTTCACCCAATTCTTCGATAATTTTCTTAATTAGCAGCTTTGTAAGTGGGGATAAGGGTCTGCCGATATTTTCTTTGGTTTACTTCATTTATGCGATAATTGCATACTTTTTGAACCATATAATTTCTTAAAAGTCAACTAAACTCAAATTATTCTTTGAAATCTTCAAAATAGAGAAAGTGAATTAAAAAATCACCGCCATTTCAATCCGGTGTGCTTATCCAGCAAGAATAACATTAGAGTAGAGCAGATATAGTAAAAAGAAATTTAAATTTATTATCTAGCTGAGATTTCGAAATAGTATTATGTTCATAATCCAGGTTTGATATCCTTGTCCTTTACATTTTGCCTTTATTGAAAAGGACGATATTTTCTTTTGATACTATAATTCTATTTGATAAAAGCATAGATTATTGTTTAACATAATATTTAATTTATGATAATTTGCGATATGATAAAAAAAATAATTTGATAAATTGATCTAGGAAGTTTATGGGTTATTTAGTAATCGATGGCTTCTGATAAAGCGTCTTTAGTATCAGCATCATAATCTTGGATATAGTCTTCAGTTAAGCTACATGCAATGTCAAAACAGAAAGCTGATTCTGGCTCTTCTTCAATATCGTCGGTACTACTAGTAGTGGTATCACTTGATGTTGTAGTTGTATAGGTATTTGAACGGCTGTTATGTTGCTCTTTACATACCACATTTGGATCTGTTATTTCATTACATGCTGCAAGGGCATTTTGATTTGGGCTGACTATGAAACTAGACATAGAAAACATCAAGCTTGACGGTATAATCAGTATCAGTATCACTATTAGTGTAGTGGATTTCATATTGTCAATATTCTCATAATTAGTATTAAAATTTAACAACATGAAAAACTGAAATAAAATACAGGTATATTCTATCTATTGGTGATATATTTTGAGCAACATACAACAAAATTAATCCTTGTTTTCCTAAAAAAAGATCATCCATAATTATCAGTCTGCTCGATTCGGTGAGGAACGATATCAGAAGCTAAAATTTCTATCCTACTAAAGCGTTTTCGAAGACTTAAACAAAATTATTAACCAGTACAGAATATACAAATTATATTCAAAAATTATTTTAACGTATGTTCTCGGGAAAGATTTCACGAATAATATGTTAACGACAAATATTACAAAAATATCAGCAGTATTAGTTGTAGTAGTATTTGCTATATTAATGACGCTTGGTCCTGCAACATCCAATTTTCAAAACGCATTTTTTAAGAGGTTTGTTACCAATAAATATATACACAGGCATAATTGCCTCAAATTTCATAACACTGCTTGATAATTCAAATCATCGAAAATGTTTGTTACCTGAAATGGTATTTAAATAATTCCTAATCCACATCGTAATCAACGTTTTTATTTACTCTCTTGTGCTAGCTCTACGTATATTTTTGAAGGGTTAACATATGGTATGGCTTCCTTGATTTTGTTTTCAATATTGTCAATAACGGATTCGATTGTATCAGTACTTAAATTCTCAATCAAACTCACTTCAATTGCTATCAGAACATCTTCAGCTGCAAAATGCATAGTACGAATTGATTTTATGTTTCTTACTTCCGGGATATTAGCTACTGCATCGTTTATCTTTTTGTAATCTCGTTTGGACATTGCTTCACCAATAAGCATACCCCGGTTTTCTCTAGCCAAAAATAATGCAAAAACCATCAACACTATCCCAATTAAGAGAGACCCTATTGCATCATATGCAGTATTTCCAGTGACATCAGATAGCAACAACGCTACTGCTGCAATTACTATTCCTAGCAGAGCGGCTGCATCTTCTACAAGCACTGTTATAATAACAGGATCTTTGTTTTCTTTAAGTTCCGAGAACAAAACAGGTAAAGTTAATTTATCACCCCTATCTGCTATTGTCTTTCTAAATAATGCAAAGGCTATTCTAATTGCATTTGCCTCAAATACAAAAGCTATTGCCAAAATAATATAATTTATAAAAGAATTTTCCACTCTATGACTATCATGACCACTTAAAAAATAACTGATACCATGTTCTAAAGATAGCACTCCTGATACGCCAAAAATAAGTATGGCTACAACAAACGACCAAAAGAATTGCTCCTTGCCAAATCCAAAAGGGTACTTTTCATTTGCTTCCTTTTGACTTGTCTTCACACCTACTAAAAGTAGCACTTGATTGAAAGTATCTGAGAACGAATGATATGTTTCAGCCCACATAGATGTACTTCCTGTAAATAACGCTGCAATAAGCTTAGATATAGCAATTGCCAAATTACCAAACAATGCAGCATAGATTGCTTTCTTTGATTCGCCCGCGCCCACCATTACTTTGTTTTCTTTTGGATTGTTATAAATTTGAATAAAATGTTTATGGATTTGTGAATGACTTTAGTTTATGTGTTTATGAACTAATATTGATTGGATTGTATCTGAATAGCAATTAAAGACTGTAGATTATCTATATCAGGATTGTCATTTGTTTGATGTACGGAGTTAAGTTAAATATCGATCAGATCTTTGTAGTGTAATCTGCGGATAGTTTTGACTAGTTTTTAAAATGAGAGATTGCAATGTATTTTTCTACACGGAAAGTATTAGTTCAATCCCTTCTGCTCTGTCCCTGATATATTGTTCATTCATCTATATTTTTTTCAAAATAAAAGTGAATAGGATGATGTTTTAGTTTTTGAGGATCCACTAACTATTGTATATTATATACTACATCATCTATCTGTGGAAAATTATAAATATATTGTACGATTAGCGAGCACAAGAAATATTGATGAGTCAGAGTTTTCAAATTTGGAAAATAATCGTAACATTAGTATCAGTAGGACTGACAGGTAAACACGAGAAGAACATATAGAAATATTGCAATAATTTAAATAAACATGGATCAGAAAATATCTGCAGATTGTTATTAATAAAAGTGAAATATAGCAAAACTCACGAATAGTCCTACACTTGCAGAAAGTCCTATATGCCAATTTACTTTTCTATATGCATCCGGTATTAGTTCTTCAGTTACAAAAGACATTAGCGCTCCTGCTGCAAAACTGAATACAATGGATAAGTAATATTCGTTTAGAAACAGTGTCAGAAAGTATCCAATTGGACCTCCTATGGCTACAAAGATAAATACCATGCTCCATTTTTGGAGGATCTTTCTTTTGGGTTCGTTCTCTGCAATCAGCTCTCTAGTACCTACAATAGTAGCTGCAAAGTTGCCAATAAATAATGCCAAAGCGGTAGGAAACAAACCCGGGATACCCAGCGCAATCATTACACCTATCATGATAGTTTCTGGATGACTATCTGTTAATGTGCCTATTACTATTAGCTTTCCTGACCCGGTTTTCTCCGTTTGAATTTCTCTTTCTTTGGCAGTTCTTTTTCTCTCTACCGGGTCGTCATGATGAGAAGTATTTGAATCTACAATATCTTGTTCACCGTGATCTTTATTCATAAAAAACGTTGGTTTGTTTTGAATCTTGTATCGTACTAAACTAAAGGTAACAGCTCCTATTCCAAATCCAACTCCCATTGTGAAGATGTCACCCAATTTAACAGATTCTTCCATAATACTAAATGTCACTGTCCCAATAAAAATGCCGGATGAAAACGAGGCAAGATCTGCACGTAATCTTAGCGGATGTCTGTATTCTTTAGAAATGCTTGATGCTATTAAAAAAGGAGATGCTACTAGGATTGATACAAAGATTGTTAGCATCAACGATTCTAAAAATGAATTAGCATAATCAACCATTTGAGCTGTTTACTAATTAGAAGCAAAATATAAATTATTTACCAGAGATTAAACGCAGAAACATATTAAATTATATGATTGTTGCGATATATATTCTAACTTCGTTTTTTCTTGCTTAGTGAACACCGGAATCTTTGCTTAGATCGTGTCTTTTCACAAAAAATATCTCGCAAACTTCGATAATATTACTTAATTCTATTGTCAAATAATCAATTTTCTTTGGGACTAAATTTAGAATAGTAAATATCTAGGTTAATCTTTCTGCTACCTTGCATGTCACAAAGCTCTGACTTGATTACCTACAAGGCTCGATAGAAATCCACTAAATATTATTACCTGGAGCAGTACAATAGGAATTTCATCAACTTTGCAGATGTTTGAGTATTTCTTTAATTAATTTAAAAAAAAGAATCCCTTACTGAAACACCTGATTAATTGATTCGGCTTTTTATTGAATATCTCTAATTTCGTTAGCTGATTCTATAGAATTTGTTATATCCAATGGATTTTGATAAGACTTTTGGTAATATCGCTTAAAGATTTCGACTCATCGGTCGGAGTATCCGGGGACAGATTTATTGCAGAAACATCATTAGAGCCAGTATTTGCAACATACATATTGTTATTTCCAGGATTATACTCGATACTTTGAGGACCACCACCGACAGAAATAGAATTAATTACTCTATTGCTATTCCAAGCAATTTCAGAAACACTCGATGATCCTCCATTTGTTACGTAAATATTGTTATTGCTCGGACTATATTCTGCAAACCATGGATGTCTTACAACATTTATTGAATCTACCACTGAGTTAGTAGTGCTATCAATAACAGAAATACTGTCAGATTCTGAATTTACTATGTATATAAATTCATTAAATGGATTATATTCGAGAGATATAGGAAAATTCTCCACATCAATAGTTTTAGTAACTGTATTAGTTGTACTGTCAATTACAGATACTGTATCTGAGTAATAATTTGTCACATAGATATTTTCATTATTAGGGTTGTATTCGAGTGCATGTGGACGTTCGCCGGTTGGTGCAGTTCTATACTAATTAATGAGACAATATGGTATCTAATATTGTTGAAAATATTCGTAGGAGAAGCTACTGGAAGATAATTTGTACAACTATTTAAATAAACTTTGTCCGTATATAGATATATATTGGTAAATTATTGCATGTTTTGTGTCTCAAGTGACACAACTGTATTATATAATAAAGGAAGTAGATCTGCTTTATAATTGGCCTATAGTTAAATAGATATATTATCTTATAAAGGATTTGTGAATTTTAAGAAATAACAAAAAGATATTCCTCTATTACAGTCTGATGAACAATTTAGTAACGCTTTATTGTTTCTTCTCTATACCTTTTCCTGATTTTCCAACCACTAAATGACCTTGTTCTCATTTTATAGTTGCAGCATGGACAAGAGGCATTATTGTCCCAGTTAATAAATACCTCACAAATGCTCACCTCTTATGGCCTTCTTTATATCTAGATGGAATATTATGATTCCCTTTTGCTTTATACCTTACACATATTCCATTACAACTCATACGATTAGAACGTGAAAAATAATTCTACAGTGGCTATAAATACATA
>JACDCB010000195.1 GCA_013694585.1 Candidatus Nitrosopumilus sp.
AGAACCAACCTTGATCAGTGTTTCATCTATAATGTATTCTGCGATCCTTTTTCTCTTTGATGATATCTTTTTGGGATGATACTTTTGAATCCAGTTCCAAATAGAAACATGATTTCGTTTGAAAATATAAGATAATCTTTCAGCTGCTCTCCTAAGCGATAGACCTGAAAAATACAAATACAGACCATAGTATACGTACTTTGAAGGTGTTTTGTTTCTGGTAATCATAAAGGAGATAAAGCATCTTCAATCTATAAGATTTCGTTAAATGAACAGAGCCTAATACTCGTATAGACTACTTAAATAGGAGACAAAAAGCGACACCGAGTATACAAAAAGACACCATGGACACCGTTTATGAATGAATTAACCAATAATATCTGTGTATGTACATATCGAGTATATCCTTATATAGCATTTCGATTAAATTCGGCTATCTAAAAGGACACAGATCTCTCCTGCTTATTAGTTTAGAGAATGATGCTTTTAAAAATTTTTAAATACAGAATTATTACTGATAATAATCATATACTAACTTACAAAAACTTATAAATATTATGATTAATTGCAAATAGAGTTACAAAATATTGTATCTTCTCTAATTAGTCTAGGATATATGAACCGAATACCTATGCAAATCCATGAATGAATCCTCGTTCGACTCTATCAATATATCATTCATGATGAGGATCATGATGATATTCTATAATAGCCATCCAATTGACTTGTTAGGTCAGGACAAATGTCACCAGTTGACCCGAAAGTATACTTCCTTACCCGACATCAAAAAAAATTCAGATTTCAATTTCCATTAATTTCTTCGTTCAAAAGGTTGTCTAATACTTTACAAACAATAAATATTGATATTAGCAATAACTTTTTCAAAAGAAACAGCACAGATGTAAAGAGAGTCAAGGTATCAAAAGTTGTGTTTCCGTAGCAATTTATGACGCACGAGAGAAACCCAAATAACCTTCTTAATCCCAAAGATTGATTTCTGAATACATCCTTTCGACTACCTTTCTTGAGCCTACGTTCTATTTTATCCCTCTGAGGGCCGCCAAACTTCCTGTTGGGTTTTATTTTCTTTATTCTCTCTCTTTGCAGAGACAAAGTCAGCTGCAATGAAAAGAGCAATTTCGTTAACATATTATAACATGCATAAACATGTTATAATATATAAAACTATCTAGTCTTATGTTATCTTATGTCTATAGAAATTATTAAACAGAAGCACATGCTATTATGATTTATGCCCGTTAAGAGAGGAGGAAGAAGCGTGGTTACGGTGGAGATCTTTGTTGAGAATTATGAGAAAATGAAACAAAGAGCAATCCAAAAACGCCTAAATATCAAGGAATATGTAAACGATTTTTTGCAAGTATATTTAGAAAAAGAGGAGTTCTTGTCAAGGGTAGCTCCATCTTTATCGGTTGATTCCTACCAAGGAAATAGAATAACCCTAAAAGACGTCAAGAAAAAAATACTGGTTGACGTGTTCTATGTAAATGGGGAGTTGCAATGTGAAGCAGACCAATCGAATAACTGTATTCACACAAAATTTATCTGGATGATTCCTGAAATCTCCAAAATCAAAACAAATGGTAAAAAAATTAACGAATAAGATTTAAGATTTCGTCTTCAAAAAATCGGGCAAATCCGTAATGGGATTATGTTACTATAATAAAGAAAGCAAGCATTATTGTATTCAAGCCTAGAATTTTATTAATTTCATTATTACACATAGGTGCTCTTGGTTCTATGGACTTGTCTGCTTAACTGAACACTTTTTAGTCCCTTCAAAAATCGTCTTTATGATGCAAAGGGTTTATTTGGCACCATATGGCGTTGGTTTAGGTCATGCCAGCAGACTTTTGATATTAGCAGAAAATATGAAAAGACCCGGCATTGAAATGCTCTTCTCATCATTTGGTGAGGCCCGTAATTATATAGAGAGGGAAGGTTTTGAGTGTGAAAAAGTTCCTCCAGTGGAATTCATGTGGGGAAAGCATGGTGAATTTTCAATTAAAAGTAATATAAATAAAATACCACAATGGCTTGTCAATTTACCTGTCCAAGTAAATAAGGAAATAAGATACATGAAGAAATTCGATCCCCAGATTATAATCTCTGATTCCCGATTATCCCCGCTTATAGCCGGAAGAATATTAAACATACCAAAAATCTTGATAATTAATCAGATTAAACTTCTACTAACTCCCAGATTGCGAGAGTTCAAGGCTGGGAGATTTTTTGAAACGTGTAATGGTGAGCTAATGGGAGGAATTTGGAATATGTCAGACAGAATTCTGATACCAGATTTACCTCCACCCTACACCATTTCAGAGAGTACGATAAATTCCGTAAAATCAATTAAATCTAAATTAGATTATATTGGATTCATAACCCCCCGGGCAAAAATTACTGAAAATAGCCTTTCCAAAGCTAAGGAAGTTCTACAAATTGACAATACAAAACCGCTTATTTTTGTCCACATAAGTGGACCCATGGGTACCAGGATACCTATAATAATGAAGCTTATCGATGTTTTTAAGAAGGAGCCATCCATTCAATTTGTATTCTCCGAAGGAAATTCCAACGGTAATGTAATACCAAGAAAAATTTCTAATAATATATGGTATTTTGAATGGTGTCCGTACAAAGACGAAATATTTTTTCTTTCGGATGTTATTATTATGCGTGGAGGACACACTGCTATATCGCAAGCTATTCAATATGGAAAGCCAATTATCTCCATTCCTATTGAAAGTCACGGAGAGCAATTGTCAAATTCATCTAAGATCGAGAGACTGGGAATAGGCAAGACGATTGATTCTAAAACAATGAATCAAACTACTCTTATCGATGCATTAAACGACTTGATTTGTAATAGCTCTTACGACGACAGAATACGGGATTTAATGCAGATAAGTAACAAACTAGATGGTATCCAAAACATCAAGGATATCGTTCTTTCGTATGTTTAAGGAAAATTTCTTGTTAAAATCCAAGTGGCTAATTGAGTTTGCATATTTGTCCTCAGCCTTAGCAAAATCCTTTGGTTCACTTTCAATTAAATAATTTCGGATAGGAGTGCTTCGATTTATAGCATAGTTTGTATCGATTAATTTTGTCAGTTTCTTTTCAAATACACTTGGAGGAAAACTGAAAAGAAGTGGTGTGAGAAGCATTTTTTTTGATTGGTGGAACAGTTTAATGTTTTTAAGAATAAACCAATTAGGATGAATATATGGAGCAAATGGAAAGCTTACAAGGAGAGAGTCAAAATTTGAATTTATTAGGATCTTGATAATAACTTGCTCATAAACTAAGTGCTGAACTTGACTCCCTCTGTCCTTTGAGTGACCACCCTCCTTTGATGCTCTATTGACAGGTCGGACCGACGACCGTTCAATATCCTTCATAGAGAACAAATAAAATGTTATAGAATCGATTGGGTAATTCTTAATTATCTCGTCAAATTTTCTTATTTGCTTTATCAGTTGAAGTCGATCTCGAAAGAAAAAAACTGGCAGCGGCATATAGCCTGAATCTAAAACCTGTACTAAAGACAACATGGAACAATTGTCATAAAGAGGGCATACAACAATATCCTGTAAAAAATTAAAAGGAGTACGATCAGAACCTTTAAGCACTAACAAGCTCACGAATGCAATATTGTTCCCAATAAGTATATACAATATTTTATCGGCTTGAGTTTCATCTTGTACAGAAACAAGACCTTTTGCTTTGCTAGATAATTCAGTTTGAATAAAAAAATCAAGATCGTGTTTATAGTATATGAAGTCACCATCTTTGGGCTCAGGTAATTTTGAAGTTTCTATCTTGATTAGATATTTTTCACCATCCATTAATAACTTATTTGCAATTGTTAAAACGCTTCTAGATAGAGTATCGTATTCAAGTTTTTTGGTTGCACCTATAAAAATATAAGATACTCCAGATATCTTCCTTAATAACTCAGTCGCTTGAACCAGTTGTGAATCATTAAGTAGGAATATAATTATGTAATATCCTTCATTTTTGATAGACTTTACTTTATATTTATTTGTTCTAAGCAAAGCAATGGCCGATTTTTTTAAAATTTTCATGAATGAAGTGGATTTAATTATAGACTCCATCACGATAGCGGGTCTATTGTCAGTGGATAATGGAATGTCTGTGTTGCTCATTTTACTATCATGTAAACTAAATTGATCACAAGAACGTTTTTCTGTAAGAGGAACAGTTATGAATTTATGAAATCGAGGATATTTTTCCTATCAGGTGCATTAGGAACACGTTGAAGATATTCCTTAAACGATTCTTTTGCAGAAGCATCATTACCAAGGTTTAAGTCTGTAATACCCAGGTTCTTGTAAATTGGTCCGTAGCGTGATGGACTGATATCTATTGCGTCTAAATAATGTTGTTTAGATTGCAAATAATTTTTCCTTTTAAGGTAATAGTTCCCCAATCCTCTATGCGCCAAGTATAATTTTGGATTTAATTCTATAATCTTTTCATAAAGTTGTACACATTTTTCATCATCCTGCTCATTAAGAATACCCGCGATCATTAACAACAATTGTGGGTTATCTTTCTCATCATCAATATTAGCAAGTGTCTTTGTAAGCAATTCTAAAGCTTCTTTAGTTTTACCTTGAATTTTTAGTCTTTCGGCTTCTAAAGAAATTCGATTCGTTTTTTCAAACATAAAAGAACTGTTTTTGAGTATATCTTTGGCATCCTCCGGGAATATCATCATGGTTAAGTAATCCTCCTGCGACCATTCGCTAAAAAATTTTTCCTCTGGAATGGCCCCAAATGAATCGGGTTCAGGAACATAGGTTATTAATCTTTTTTCCTCAGGATCATAACCGGTCACAATGGTAGCAAATTGAATCGTCTCATTTATACCAGGTAAGATAACGATTAAAGGGATCCCTTGCCCAAGCCGTTTCTTCAGGTCATCTAAAGAACCCCGATAAATTTTTGATAATAAATTGAATTTTTTCTCAATTATTTCTAACCCTTCTATAAAAATGGTACCCTTATGATTTGCGTATTGCGTAGATCTCTGCGAAATTTCGTCATCGGGTGTTATTTCGCCCCAGAATTTTGTTAACACATTTAATACAAGTGGAAAAACTACATTATCTTCATTTTTACTAACAAGGGGAAGTGTTATCAGTATATTATTATCTTTTTCATTCTTGTACACATCGTAACTATACTAGATAGTAAATAAAAATCATAATGTTAGTGCATAGCGCCTGAATAGAAATTGCTGCTGGCCACCCTAATGTAAATTAAGAAAGTTCTCCAAAAGGTCCTTGCCAGGCTTACCACTTTTTTCGGGATGAAACTGTGTACCAAATAGGGGTTTTTCTTTGAAACAGAATAATTCATTATTGCAGTGAGAAGATGTTCCCAACAGTCTAAAATCATCGGACAAGGTCGAAATGCAGAAATTATGACTCTCATACATCTTAACCGATTTATAACCTTCAAGTATTGGCGTTGATTCTATCAGATCGATTTCAATTGTATCTTTAATCTTTTGAATTTTTTTTAATGTGCAACCTAGAGTCAATCCTAGAATCTGTCCACCATAACAAATTCCCAACAAAGGTTTGTCTAATACTAGACATCCCTTTACAATACGAGAATTTATCTTGTTGATAAGAGAGGAGTTTTGCTGACGTCCTGATAAGATAACACAATCAAATCTCTCCAGCAACTCTAAATGGGTGTCAAGAGCATGGATTTGATTACAATCATAGCATTCGAAATCATTCTCTAGTTCATTTAATAATTCTACAATGTTGCCTATGAAGGGTGAAAAGTTGTTTATTAAAAGCGTTTTCAAGTGTGTTTTAATTTATTATAGGATTTGAAATTATTTTTAGTTTGCTATTACGTTAGAAAAATTTCTCCAAATAGAGATAAATAATTGATTAAGATGTAATCGGAAAAATATTAATCCGATTGTCCCCTTATACCGTTGATACAAGGGATTTAGTTGAGAGCCAGAAAGCCTATAATTTTAGTTGATGATTCACGCCAGTCACAAAAGATAGTGGAGCTATTCAAGAAGAATGGAATAGAATTCGTAAAATATCACATACAGAAATTTGAGGAAAGCTGCTGTGGAGAGTTACCAACTACAAAGACTCCCTCAATTATAGCAGCCGAGGGGATCTTTAAGGAAGAGTCACTAATTATGAATTATATAGAATACGTGAAACAAAAAAAAGACAATGAAGACTTGGAAGGCAGGAAAAATAAAAATACACAGAAAAAACATATAGATGAAACAGATAGCGCTTATTGGTAAGCGAATTTCAAATATTTCAAACCATGTTAAAAGTAAATAGTTGTTTGGACAGAAACGAGTGCGCATCATCTATTTTAATTCGCTCCTGATTCATAGAATCGCGAAACCTGACCGTGACGGTGTCATCCTCAAGGGTCTGATGGTCGATGGTAAAGGCAAAAGGGGTTCCGATTTCTTCAAGACGACGATAACGACGACCGATGGAGCCAGATTCATCATAGAAAACATCAAAATCTCTCCGAATATTGGACAAGAGTTTAGAAGCCTTATCCTTAAACTCTTGCTTCTTTATTAATGGAAGTATGCCTGCATGAATGGGTGAAAGATATGGTTTTAATTTCAAGACAACTCGATCATCATTCTCCCTATCTACAAAGTACGAGTGCTCTAGAATAGAGTAAATACACCGATCCACCCCCAGAGATAGTTCAAATACGTGTGGTAATACTTTAGTATCGTCATCCATTACTTCAAGATTAGTTTTACTAGTAACCGAATGAGACTTTAGGTCGTAATCGGATCGGTAGTTGCAAGCAACTAATTCTAACCATCCTATTGACGTATCTACTTCGAAATCAAATGCAACAGTAGAGTAAAAAGCCTTCTCTTGATCTGATAAACGTCTGAGTCTAGTTCTTTTTTTGTCTATTCCAGTCTTATCAAAGAACTCAACAAGTAATGCTAAATAATAAGCAACTAACTTATTTGGCAGTATCTTTCGTTCTAATGCTTCTTCAACGGATAGTTCTACTATACGAGTATCATAAAATCTCAAAATGGTATTCTTTATTTCATCATATTTATTCAAATCATTTAATTTCGCGGGATTACAAAATATCTCAATCTCAGCTTGGTAAAATTCCCTCAAGCGCAAAAGTCCCTGTCTTGGTGATATTTCATTCCTAAAACTCTTCCCTACCTGAGCTATACCTAACGGCAACTTTCCTCTACTAACTTTAAATATTCTAGAGAAATCGACAAAAATAGACTGGCATGTCTCAGGTCTTAAGTAAGCCTCGTCTCGATTTGGTCCAATCTCTATTTTAAACATCATGTTAAATCTTTCAGATTTAGAAATTTCACCTTTACAAAGAGGACATTTAATATTGTTCTGTAGGATCAAATCGTCAACGTTTTCATTTTCCAATCTTTCTGGAACATCTATCTTGGCCACTTCCTGTATCAGCTTGTCTGCCCTAAATGAGCTTGAACATTTTTTACATTTAACAATAGGATCGGTAAAATTTGTCAAGTGACCTGAAGCCATGAATACATTTTTGCTCATTATTTGGGATCCATCTATCTCAAGCATGTTGTCTCTTCGAACTAATTCTCTTCTCCATAAATCTAAGAATTTATTCTTCATTCTTACACCGTTGGGTCCATACTCCCAAAATCCCGCATTTGCATCAGAATATAATTCGCTGCTTGGAAAATAAAATCCTCGCTCAAGTGCTAACTGTATTATTTCATCATACGTATTCATCGATAATTAATCATATATGAAAATTCAGATCCTTAAATCTATTTGTGGGTAAAAAATATTCTATTAGTAGCTTTTTTATGAAAAAAGTAAAAAAAAATAGGATAGATTTCAATAAAAATTATTCAATAACGAGATTTTAATGATAATGAGTATTTTTTAACACATTACGAAAACAGATCATAAAGAAAGGGTATCAATGACGATTGGTAAGTCTCATTATCAACACAAGTTACGGTTTTATTAAATATTTGGTGTATAAAGAAAGTGGCTACTGCTCCTTCAACAAATGTAGCTTTAATTTTTAGATCATATTATCGGTCTATTTTTGAAACTATTCATTGAGATCATTAAATTTAATCAAATTTTTATGTCATATTACGATTGGGATCTTTGTCTTCAAAAGTTACCTCCTCATTTGTCACATCAGCAGTAATTATTTTGGTTTCTTTCACTGGCTTTTTTCTTATGACTACCTCTTCGCGTATATATGGATTCTTGATTATTACCGGGACCTCTCTTTTTAATGGAATAGAAATTTGAGTTCTAGATGACACTGGTTTTTCAATATCTGACCCCCCTTCCCCTTTGTTTTGATCAGGAGATTCTTTCATTCCCTTCTCTTCACTGTTATAAGGAATACGTTCAATGGTAACCTTTTCATAGGTCAAATCTATCTCAACAGTTCTTGTTTCTTTAATAGGGTCTTTTATGATATCGACTGTATCCTCGACAACCTTTTTTGACACTACCAGATTCTCCCCTATTACAGGAATTTTAGTTTCCATTTCTGTAGACATATCCGATGATTTGAATGTAGAATAGTCTTTGAACTTTGGTTCAGTTGTTTCCTCATATCCAGATAACTCGTTTTCGTTAACTTTAACTCGGAGTATATCACCATCATAACTTTCGGCGGTTGAAATTGGTATTACGAACCTTTTCTTGTTCAATAATCCCTTTTGAATTACAATGAAATTATCGCCAATTTCTACAACTTCTCCCAGATCCAAACCGTCGGTGCCAATTACTTCTTTTTTAACAACATTTTTCCAATCTATATTATCCTTATTGTTACTAACGTGCACATTTTATATTTATAACAAGATATATAAAATAATATGGATTGATAATTTAACCAGCAATAATACAATATTTCCTGGATTAGAATATCTCTTCTTTTAAATTACCAGGAAATTTTAAAGTAAGTTTTTCTCGCTTAACCTCAACATCGATTTTCCGTTTTTCATTGACTTGGTATTTCTTGAGGACAATTTCGGCTAGTTTAACCCTCTTCTTATTTATAATGATTTCTTCACCCCATAGTTCTAATGTCTGTTGATTATCGTTTAGGTCGGCTTTCGTTCCATCTAAAAGCGAAACTGGTTTCTCACTTAATACATTATTATTTAATTCTTTTCCTTCGGGTTCCAAGCAAACAATCTCAACTTCACTACCAGTTGAATCAAGTTGTTTGTTGTCTTCAAAACTAGTTCTTTCATGTAGAAACACGTCAGAAATTTTACTTTTTATTCGGGAGAAAATTTCACCTATCTCTTTGTCGTTATAGGAATCGAACACTTTACCATTTATGAATACCTCTTCATATTTTAATGGTATCTCAATTTTCTTCTTAACTGTAATCCATTTCTTTTCAATTCTCAAGTTTCCTTTTTCAGTTTTTTTGGTAACGTCAAGCTTTTCGTTGAATAAGGGAATCTTTCGTACCAGTTCTTCAGTTTTAATCAACCCATCACTCTCAGAATTATTTAGACCTTCAAGATTGTTGATTTTTTGATCACCCGATAATTTTATACCGAATTTATCATCATCAGATTGAGAGACCATCTATGTAACCTATAGTATGCTGATATAAATGGTATATACATCTTTTAGAAAGAATACAAATGAAAAAAATATCAGCGATTCATTTTGTTTTTTTTTCCAAAATTGACGCCTTATATATAAGATGCTTCATGTGAGTTGGTTTAATAACTACAGGATAAGAATCGAAAATTATTTCGCTATGATTTTCAAGTACAAGAAAAACTCTCTCTGATTGGCCAGAACGAACGTTTTCTTCCTTTATCCTAATCATAACATTAGTAAACTATCTCGATTAATAAGTTTAAAAAAATGAGTCTTAAATGCACATCGCCAATCAGGCTACACCTATTTTTTTTTAATAATGGATAAGCGAGTCTTAATTATTACTCTAACTTGTGAGCTAATTCTTG
Organism: Candidatus Nitrosopumilus sp.; assembly: GCA_013694585.1. Classification (GTDB taxonomy): domain Archaea; phylum Thermoproteota; class Nitrososphaeria; order Nitrososphaerales; family Nitrososphaeraceae; genus Nitrosocosmicus. Next base: position 10,061 of record JACDCB010000195.1, read on the forward strand.
ATCCAAGAAAATCTCACGATAGAGATCGTTTAGTTAAATGGAGAAAAAACTATTTTTTTTCTGGAAATTACCATCCATCGGTCGTGGAAAATGGTAAGCATTCAATCACATCTTAAAAAGGTAATAAAGGCTCTGCAAAGGGTAACAGTTCTTATTTTGGTCTGTCATTCTTACAAGGCATGATCTTTTACACCAAATCGGTATTTACCGAGCATACATACTAATAGACCTTGCCTTTACTACCTTCTTTCAGTGGAGCTTGTTAATGGGTATGGTATATATAGTAGTAATATTATAGTATTTAAACTATATTTTGCTCATACAGGCTCTGTTCATTTAACGAAATCTTATAGCTTTAAGATGCTTTATCTCCTTTATGATTACCAGAAACAAAACACCTTCAAAGTACGTATACTATGGTCTGTATTTGTACTTTTCAGGTCTCTC
>JACDCB010000214.1 GCA_013694585.1 Candidatus Nitrosopumilus sp.
TATGTAAATGAGAAAGTAATAGTTCTGGACAAGGATACTATCACTGCATCTGATTTGTTGGAATTAGCTGGTTTTTCGTCACTTGTCTATGATATATATTTGAAACAGAATGAAGCGAGGAAGAACAATGGCAAGAAAATTAACAAGCCATTAAGTGAAAATAGGAAAATAGAAATAGAAATCGGAATGCACTTTGATGCACTACTTGAAGAGAATTAAATTAAGCCAAGAATCTTAAGGTAGATTAATTCCGTTAGTTGTTGTATCGAAAAAACCAAAGTCTAGACTGGATATTATTAAGAAAATTCCATATATTTGCAATTTAATAGCGACTTCTTAAATAGTTTCATGAAAATATTACACGATGACAATAGATCCAGAGTTTCCAAAAAATCATAATGTAATCGGAAAGCATTCAACTTCAGATGGCGCATATTCTCATTTTGTTTGGGGCCCAGGAAGGTCAGATGCAGAATCTTCTACGAATAAAGAAGTTCAAGATGCATACAAAGCAAGAGGTGAAGAGTATGTCCCGTTGGGTGTTCATGGGACGTTTGTTGCAGTAGACTGGGATTCATGTATTTCAGATGGTGCGTGCATTGAAGCCTGTCCTGTACAAGTATATCAATGGTACAGATCAGAACAGGATGTTCCGGCAGTAGAAATGGCAAATGCTGTAAGTGAAGGAACTGGGGACGATCAAAACAGAGAAGGAAGAAAGGATTATACAGACAAACCAGATCCTATTAGAGAAAAGGCCTGCATATGGTGTATGGCCTGCGTTACTGTATGCCCTACAACATCCATCAAAGTCGATGAGGCTAATTTACAAGTTCACGAGGATGAGGCGCAAAAGTTTGTAGATGGTTAGACAGTGAACCATAGAACCTTTTGTCCACCGAATATCTAAATCCTTATTGTTATTTTATTTCACTAATCATAATACATATAATTCATTTAGAATATCTATATCCTTTGTTATGGTATCGATTCTTTAAGTGTGATTTGATTTATTGTACATTACATAGGTTATTGTTTATTTAAGATAGAGTTTAAGGTAGAAGGAAGACCCCGGCACTGGCCTTGGTGGTGACGGTTTTCTTTTCCTTTCTTCTTAGTTCATTCCTATAAGATTTATTTACGGATTCCTTATCCTGTTATCATTACCTTCTTAATTCAATTAATAAGGAATTCAACACTGGCCTTATCCTTTTTGTAATAATTTCGTTTATGTCGGGTCTATAGTAGTGATTCACAAAAACAGAACTAATAATCCTTCCCTGCAATAGATCAATGATTTCAGATTCTATTCCTTTATTTCGTAAGTAGGTAGCAAAGACCTTGCGACAGTAGTACATGTTCATATCTATACTCTTTCTCTTCAAAATCAACTTTAATGAATTGTAACTTGATTTTGCAGAACAATTAAAAGCGATATCTATTATCGATTCACTGGCGACACTAATATAGACATTCTTGGTCTTTCTGATAAATTCCGTAGGTTACTTCTAATGCTCAATAATACCTTTATCTCTATTCCAATAATTGTTCAATTGACTTTGTAATATGTCAATACATTTGATAGCCTCACTTGGTCTTAATCCAGTTAAAATTAAAAAGCAAAATGTTAGAATGAGATTTAGGAAGTAGTGCTATTACTTTTCTTATCCATTCTAACATATCAACATAATTGGTTTGATTCACTATTTGGTCAAATATTTTGAACGAGTTGTTTCCGCTTGACCATGTAATTTTGTGTCTCTTTATTGCATGCTTCCACCTATCATCACATCCACAGAACTTCGACAGTGATGACATTGCTTTCATTACATGTAGTCTCTTATTCGGTGTGAATGTTAATAATTCAGGAAGAGAATTCATGTTTGTCAAAAACTTGTGATATCTTAATGAGAAATTATATCTATCACTAACAGTTTTTGCATTACCCATTTGTCCCAGATTCCCTATATCGTTCCCAATCAATATTTAGAGCAAAGTCGTTACTAAAAATAGAAAGCGTGTTCAGGGGTTTGTGAAACAAATTTGACTAGAATTCGTTAACCGTCAGTAACAATCATAGATTCATAAGAATAAAAATTTTCTTATTGTACGAGTAGTTTTATATTTCAAGCCCGCAAGTATTAATGCCGATATCACCTCTTTTTAAAAATAAATCCCCCTATCCAAAGTCTGACATTTCATACAAACATTCCTACAAACTATGTTATAAGAAAAAACGAGACTTTCTTCTAATATAATCTAGTCCATAAACCTAATCAGATAAATGAGATAATTTTAATATTTAAGTTAAATTAATCTGAAATAAATATAAAATACTCAATGAAGTATACTGCTATCATGAAACAAATTGTTGTCTTAAAGTTATTTATTAATAGAATAAAAATCCATAGTTACCAGTTCTTATAAGATATTTTCGTAGTCAACTGGTTATATTTTTAATCAAGGCGATATTCATTCCTCTTTTGATTCACATCATCCAAAGACGTACCTATCAGTAGAAGATTTTCTTCGTATAAGTTATCCTAAAGAAAATTCGCTTATAACTGGTTATACAAATAATGAAAAGATCAAAAGAAAATTCTTTGACTATACGCTTAAGTTAACAGGGCCCATTATAAGTTAAGATGACATACATAGAAGCTACAAAATATC
>JACDCB010000251.1 GCA_013694585.1 Candidatus Nitrosopumilus sp.
AGTGCTAAGAATCTGGATTATATTAGAATCAAGGTTTTGAGCAAATCCAAAATTGACCGCTAATGAGGGATCAGATCCGGCAAAAGTAAAAATGAAATAGAGCAATGCTATTAAAGTAGTTTGTAAATACAGGCTTGTAGTTTTTTTTGACCTTAACAAATTAATTGTTAATTATTTAACATAAACACTTATTAAAATAATTTGTTAACATGATTACCAAAAATAATTCTACTCATTAATTTTAGAATAATTATATAGAACAATTGTGAATAATTATCTTAATTTCTCTTTCCTCTAATCAAACAACATACATCAGACCCCATAAAATCACCGGCGAAAATGCCTATGAGGGGATCCATATCCGCCCCAAAATTCTTTAAACTGATTGCCAATGATCATAGGAGGAGATATTACAGTCATCGTCAAAAATATAGGTCTAGTTAAATAATCAATTGTCAGATAGGGATTGCTAAAATATGTAATCTTTTTAATATGTTAATACAAACATCATTTATGAAATTTATACCTAAACTGTTTTTACTACCGCTTGTATCTATACTAATGGCCTCTCTTGTAACACTGAGCTGTTTTGGCTCAGAATTAGATTCAAGATTAAAGAATGGCACATCCTATGGGGCCCAATTCAGTAAAACCAATCAATCTGACCTGGAAAGTAAGCGTGGCACTGATAACTCATCATCAACTTTGACTAGAGAACAGAATAAAGGAGTACTAATAGTGAAAGTAACCACATTAAATGGAGAACATGGAATGAATACGTCTTCTGATTTAACAGTGAATATTCATGCCAACGATCCCGTCCCAGATAACTTTAAAGGCAATACTTCCGGAACTGTAGTAAAATTATCAATGGGAATGTACAGTGTTACTACATCATCTATCCCTCACTACAATTCTTCCTTCTCCAATGACTGTAACGGTGGAATAATGAAAGTAGAAACAAAGAATTGCAATATCGTAATTGCATATTCTAAATCCTAGTAAGTGATGTATTTTTTGACATATAATATTCTTAAATATCACTATCATTATCACTATGATTTTGAAGATATCCACTAAACAATCTTTATATCTACCATGACAATCGCCAAACCCATTGAACCAGTTAATTCTATGTTTCAGATTAAAGATCACGATCAGTTAATAGTAGAAGATCCTGGTTTAACGGTTTTAGGATCAAGATTAATTCAAATTAAGCCAATTTGATTAATTTCAAGATACGTGCTGATTAAGTCCCTTCTCAGTAACAGTTAATTATGAAGATGGATTATAATAAAATTTTCATATTACTGTTATCTATCTTTATATCATTTTGAATCAATCTTCAGAAGCTGACGAATAATTCGTAGGTTAAAGTGAACTATTTAATATCCTGGGAAGGACACATCAGATTTTAAGCCTAACAAATCGATCAATCATCCTATGAGCACTGGTTACTAAAAGAGATGTTCCACTCCCCAATAGAATACCGCCTATTATATCAGTGGGATAATGAACTCCAAGGTATAATCTGGATAAACATACTAATCCTGCTTCGATTACGAGAATAGATGATGTCAATTTTTGCCTAAGACATTTTCTTAACAACAATAAAGATGGTATTGCACCAGCTGATACCATACTGGCATGACCAGAAGGATAGGACTCATCTAACGGTAATTTATTAACAGACGGTTCATAATAAACAAGCGGTCTATCCCTGTCAACCAAGTCTTTTACCAATGTAGTGAAGGGGATAACAAATATAAATGAAATCAAAATAATTATGGCAACTATTCTACCATCGATTCCTCCAAATACAAACAACAAGATTGGAACAATAATCCAAAAATACTCTCGACCAAAATCAGACAAAATATTCATGAACTCGGTTACTACAGGGAAAAAGAAATAGCTTCGAGTCTGCAAGACACCAGTATCAAACTCATAAAAGATCCCATCCTCAGATAAGTTATTATGAAATTCAACAACATTATTATGAATTACGAGTGTAAGGACTGAGAAAATTCCCAATATGATAATAGAAGAAAGTAAATATTTGTTCATAACATCTTACTGATTGATTCAATAATAATGACATGAATTTTCATCTGTAGTTTTAGAATCATTTGTTAAACATCACTATCCGTTTGCTCTATAGTTTCTCTCAAATTTAATTGTAAGAGCGTAAAGAGACCTTCGGTTATTATGACGCCTTCACCCCGCAATAAGTAGACACAAAATTCAAAATCCACTTAAAAAAAAGTCTCTTTCTTCACTTTTGAACTGCTTGGTCTTTTGTATATAATACAGGATTATTACCCGTAGCAGCAGGTGCATTAGTTCCTAGAATGGGACTATCAGTATTTGGATGGCTACCAATTCTTGCAGGCTTAGCAATGGCTATGAGCCCAGTAACAGTCGTTACAAATTCCTTGTTACTTGGAAAATATAGATCATGTAAAAGAAATACATGATAATTTTTTTTGTTATTAATCCTATTGGATTTACAGATTTATTCAAGACAAAGTAGCAACATCCTACAAAATAATTTATTGGCAGTCTTTAGTATTAGTTTACTTTAAGACATGATCATAATTAACAAGAATTAGATACGTGTTGTGTAGAAGGTAAGATCCCTTTTACGAAATAAATTTATGTATTAATTTAATAAATACTCTAGTGATCATATTTTTTTCCAAATCAGAATATAAGATATCTATCATCCTATCCCTTGTAATAATTTTATTCCCACCACTACGGTAGGAATATCACCTCCGATTTTAGATTTCATACAGCAGAAACCGTACTTGATAAAGGTGTATGCACAAATGACTTCTGAGCCAGTTCCAAGTCCTACAAATAGTTTCCATCCGGCTCATGAAAATAATAGTAGCCTCACAACTAGGGAACAAAATGGGCCAATGTCAGTATTGGCCTCTGGACATTTTGCAAACAACCAGATGGAAAATGGTATAGTAACCTGGATTCAAGGAGGACTATGGAATTTGGAGATCAAAGATTCTAGTGGTAAAGATATGAAATATCCAAACATGAGTGCGACTTTTAGTGCCAATTTTACCATGATAAAACCCGATGGAAGCCTTTCCCATAATCACCTGATAAATAATTTTACCTCAATTAACGTTATTTTTGCTGGAAATGACATAGTTGTTACAGGAGTATCAAGCATCCATTCCGATAATGGAACCAAATACGCACAGGTGCCAATCACCATTCACCTTATGGGCAAAAAGGTTTTGGGTTTAACGATTGATGTTAACAAAACTGGAGGTCATTTTTCGAGTTCTAATGAAATGTTTGGAACTCTAATCAGCGGAATAGGATTAGATGGTTCCAATACAAACAATACTACTAACCCTAATCCTAAAGATAATTTTACAAATTCGAATCACTTTCATACTGAAGTTAAATGACCCGTACTATGAACTAAACATTACAATTTAACATTTTTAATAAAATTTCTCTAGATATAGGTAGACAATGTAACTTAATTCACTTAAGACTATTTTTAACAGATACTGTACGAATGAGATATATGCTGTTAATTCAAGGCTAAAGTACTAGAATTTTGTTGCCAACCTCAAATTATTGAAGGCATTTCAGCATAAATTTTCTAGCAAGATAGCTATTAGACTGATAAATCTCTAGGTTTTTTAGAAGTTCGAAGATCATAAATAAGATAACGGTATTTATAGCTCGATTTTGTATAATTGTATATAATTGAAAAATTAT
>JACDCB010000273.1 GCA_013694585.1 Candidatus Nitrosopumilus sp.
TACTTTCATTTCTCTAACTATTCCTTAAAATTTCTGCCATTTTTTTTGCATAATAAGATATTATTATATTTGCACCTGCTCGTTTGATAGCAGTCAGAGATTCCGTGACAGCAAGATTTTCATCCATCCAATTATTCAATGTAGCTGCCTTTATCATGGAATATTCTCCAGATACACTATATGCTGCAATTGGATGAAGGGTATTTTGCTTTGCAGTGTAAATTAAATCTAAATTGGGTATCGCTGGTTTTATCATTAGTACATCTGCGCCTTCTTCTACGTCTGATTTGATTTCCCTACTTGCTTCTCTTGAATTATGATAACTCATTTGATATGAAAGTCTATTTCCAAATTCAGGTTGAGAATGTGCTGCGTCTCTAAATGGCGAAAAAAAGGATGATGCCTGTTTAGCGGAATATCCCATTATTAATGTATCCTTAAATCCATTGTCATCAAGGATATCTCTTATCGCTTTTACCTGACCATCCATCATAGCTGAGGGTGCTACTATGTCTGCACCGGCGACTGCATGGCTTAAAGCAGTCTTTGATAGTATATCCAAAGATTTGTCGTTGTTTATCTCATTTTCGTGGATAATTCCACAGTGGCCGTGCGATGTATACTGGCATAGACATACATCGGTAATTATGGCTAATTTGTCTCCAAAGTTTTTCTTAATGGATTTGATGGTTTCCTGAACAATACCTTTGTGATTGAATGAATTTTTTCCATTCAAGTCCTTCTTTAAAGGGATCCCAAAGAGAATTATTGCCTTAATTCCAAGAGTTGAAATATTATCAATTTCTTCTAAAATTTTATCTGGTGCATGTCTAAATATTCCTGGCATTGATTCTATTTCCAGATTTTTGTTTATTCCCTCTTGAACAAATAAAGGCATAACAAAGTCTTTTGGAGATAAACGTGTTTCTTGGAAGAGTTCTCTTATAGCAGCTGTTTTTCTCAATCTCCTTAATCGCATTTTTGGAAAAAGTTCGTAATTAAAATGATTATTTGATATGAAAGTTGTGTTCTCTTTAAAATCGCTATCTATACTTTTGTTTTTGTTTCTTGATTTATCTACGTTACGGTTTTTCATAATTAAATAACTTTAGAGCCAAATTTATTAATTCATTTTCATTTTTATTATTTGTGAATTCCTTTCGTAAATTATTCATAGGTGTAGCTAATATCCCTTCTACTAATGCATACGAAAACTGTTCAAGTATCTTAATATCGTCATCACTGACTCTATTACCAATTAATGATAAGGCTTTTTTGAATTCTTTATTTCTTATAGAATCTGCATTCTTGAATATGGTTATTATAGCTGGTTCAGAACTCTTTCTTTTTAAAATTTCTTTGATAGTTATCATCTCATCATTTATTATCTTTTCTGCTGATTGAATTTCCTTCTTCCTTCTTCCAACATTCTTTTCTACGATTTCTGAAATTTGATCGATATTTACCAATTTGATATTATTTAGAGTAGCAATTTTGTCTTCCACTGTTCTGGGATTTGACAAATCAAAAATCATTAGTCCTTTGTTTCTGTTTTTCATCATATTGGCAATTCTCTCGTATGTTAGTAAATAATACGGTGCAATTGTTGAGATGAATACAATGTCTATATTGTCATTAAGTTTTTCCAAAGCCGTTTCAAAAGGTATGGGAGAACCCGCGACAGTATCTGCAAATGATCGTGCTCTTTCAAAAGTTCGACTGGTAACAAAAAATTTCATATTTCTTTGTTTCAGAGCTTTCGCGATTAAACTAGCTCCTTCTCCAGACCCAATGAGAAGAATCTCTTTTTCCTTTATGTCATCAAAGTATTCATAGGCTAAATTTACTGCCATAGACCCAACTGATGTACTTCCTTTGTTTATCCCTGTTAAAGTTCTAACTCTGCCTCCTATTTTTATTGTCTTGTCAAATAGAATATTTAGATTAGGACCTGCAAACCCGTTTTTTCTTGAAAACTCGAGGGACCTTTTGACCTGACCCAAAATTTGATCCTCTCCTACTACCAACGAATCGAGTCCGGATGTTAATTTCACTAGATGCTTTAAGGCCTCTTCTCCGTCGTTTATTATTACGTTATTTTTCACTTGATCTGCTGATAAATTTATTAAAGAAGACCATGCGTTAATTATATTATCATAATGAGGATTTATTCCTACGCCATAAATTTCAACACGATTACACGTCTGTAAAATTATGCATTCTTGCAAATCAGCTGAATTCAAAAGGTGCTGATGAGCATCAAAAATATCTTTAAAAGCAAATTTTTCTAAGATATGAATAGGGGAGTTTTTAAATGTGACTCTTATATTGACAAATTGTGATGATTGTACTCCTAGATATAGCGTCATCTGCTTTTATTATCCTCCCATTTATCTAATGTATTAATAATTCTTTCTTTGACCTTATCAATGTTATTTTTTGCTAATAATTCTTGAATCTCCTGATCATCTATTATGCTGTACAAAAACTCCCTTCTTTCATGTTGATTCTCAAAGTAGTTTCTTACATGTTCTCTGGCAAATTCTTGAATCTTAATATTATCCGTATCTTTTTTCCCTATTATATTTTTTATAGCGTTTTCAATTCTGTCTCTAATGATTTTGCTCATCAAGGGGCTTTTGCCCGATGTGGAGATTGCTACCTGAATTATTTCATCAATATTTATTATCGAGGTGAAAAAGAAATCGCTTGCTGCCGCATCATCAATGCTGTAAGAAAGTATTCCTTTTTCCTTTGCCTTCTCTATGATCTTTTTATTCAAAAATGGATCATTAGTCGAAGCAAAAACTATAAAAATATCATTAAACTCGTCTAAAATATTTGGATCTTCAATTTTTCGTCTTATTAATATGATTGGATTATTTTTTCCCTCTATTTCGTATAGTGATTCATTGACAGTTTCGCTTATTATTATTATTTTACAATCATGTTTAGACAGCGATTTTATCCTCTTGGTGCCCTCCGTGCCTGCCCCTACTACCAAGATATTTCTGCCTTTCAAGTTTAAGTCAACAATCACGTCTAGTATAGATCGTTTTAAATTTGCTTTAATATAGTTTATTTATTAAACCAATGACTTTTTCATGCTTTAGATAAATTGGAATTTTTGTATCCATTCTTTTTCGTTATATCAGTCCAAATGCATCGTACTTTTTTAAATTACCATTAACATTGTTTAGTCCAAATTATTAGCATTATTGAAATATTGGATTAGATAAAAATAGTGTATATTTGAATTTTAGTCCAGACTCTAGTCCGTTTTTTAATACTAAACCAAATAAAGATTCTTTTTCTTTAGATTTATTATCTAATTTACCTGATGATATGATAAAGTTACTAAAAGAGTCAGGTTTTTTGTCCATAAAAGATCTAGTTATAGAGGGACCATACGAAATTTCCACTAGAGTTGGAATCAGTATCGATGATTCTATTTTCATTTATAATCAATCTATTACATTTCTTGAGGGTCTTGGAATTATGGAGAAGCGATTTACCCCCGCTACAACCTTGTATCATAAACGAAAAAAAATTGGAAGGATTTCTACTGGTTCTAAGAACTTTGACAAGCTTCTTGGCGGCGGAATTGAAACCAATGCTATTACCGAAGTCTATGGGGAATTCGGAACCGGAAAAACGCAATTATGTCATACTGCTTGCGTAATGGTGCAACTAGAGCATTCGGAAGGCGGGCTAAAAGGTGGAGCACTCTATATTGATACAGAAAATACTTTTAGACCTGAAAGAATTGATGCCATTTCAAGAGCCCGTAATCTAAACCCAACTAAAATCCTTGATAACATTGTGGTTGCAAAGGCATACAGTAGTTCGCACCAAGAACTGATATTGTCTGAGTCAAGCAGGATAATTGAGTCTCAAGATATAAAGTTAATGATATTTGATTCTGCTATCGCTCTATACCGTTCTGAATTTCTGGGATTATCTACACTTTCAATCCGTCAACAGCGTTTGAATAAGTTAGTTCATACTATTATGAGGATGGCTCAAACTCATCAAATCGCCGTGTTATTAACCAATCAAGTTCAATCGTCACCAGAGTCGGGTTTTGCCGGGAATACCTTTAAAGCTGCTGGAGGAAACATCTTCGCTCATTCCAGTACATATAGGATTTTTCTGAGAAAGGCCGACAGAAATCGAATCGCTAGAATTGTCGATTCACCAAATCATCCTGAGAGTGAAATTTTGTTTTCAATAGGCGAATCTGGAATTTCTGATCCTATAAAAAAATAAAGTACAAGTAGAGATATTGTGTTTTAATTGTAAATAATTTTTATTAGGGTACTATAAAATGATGTTATGCCCTCATCACACGGAACTAGAAGGAAATCCAGATCGATATTAACAAAATCTAATAAAATTACAGGTGTATCATATTTGCTTATAGAATATAAACCAGGTGATAAAGTTGTAATTGATATAGATCCTAGCGAGCATAATACTATGCCTCATAGACGTTTTCAGGGCAAAGTTGGAATAATTGAGCAGGTTGGTAGACGCATCGTTAAAGTAGTTGTAGTGTTTGGAAGTAAGCCAAAATACTTGCAAACAAAACTTAATCATATTCGACCAATAGTTGTCTAATTAATTAAAAAGTGTGTGTTTGATTTGCCCGAAGTAATAAAAAGAGAGATCATCACTTTGTCTGAAGTGAAAAAAATATTAGAGACTATTCCTGTGGATGAAATGGATCAAATTCAACGTTGGACATTTGATTACTCTAAGAAGTTTTCAAAGGTTGACTACGAGCCTGCTAAAGTAATGGTTGATAGACTTGTGGCTGAAGGTGATTTGACCCCTGAAGAGTCTGTGGAATTGGTAAATGTAATGCCAAGGTCCATAGAAGAATTAAGGGCTTTTACATTTGGGTGGAAAAAATTAATAGTAACAGATAAACTTGAAAAGATAAAATCCATTTTACTCTCTAAGAATGAGAATAATGGGGACGAACAGCTCCAATCAAAAGTTGAAAGTTAAATAAAAAGTCATTTCTTATATAATTGTAAAGGTAAAACAAATTTTGTCAAGGTATATTTCAAACAGAGATAATTATAGTAAACATGGTGATACTTTTTCTCCACGAAAATTCGAAGAGTATGCTTACATTTTGGACTATATTCAAAATGGAAAATCTTCAATAGTAAGAATGAGGGAAGGAGTCATTATTCACGCAATAGGTGAAGAACATTTGACATTATTAGAATTATTAGGAATTAGTAACGAAAAATTTAGCATTGGTGAACGCGTATACATCGGTAAAGATGGACGAGAGAAAATTATTAGTGTATTGGGTAGACTTGATTACAATCACATTTCTCAATCCGCAAAGAATGAATTACCGATTGTAATTGAAAAAATAGTAAATGTAAATGAAAAACGGTTTATAGATTATTTCAATTCCGCTCAGCCAATGACACCAAGGGTTCATTCCCTTGAGCTTATTCCTGGAATAGGTAAAACATACATGAAGTCGATACTGGATGAAAGAGATAAGCGAAAATTCGAATCATTTTCGGATCTACAAAATAGGACGGGATTACGAGATGTAACAAAATTAATTGCAAAAAGAATCTACGATGAAATTTCTGGCGAAACCAGAATGAATATCTTTGTAAGAAAATAGGGATAATTTTTATTCTAGAATTTTCATTGGAATCCCTTTAAAAAAACTGGCCCATAACATTTTCTCAACTCACATTGAAAAAGCAGACAAAATTAGGACAAAATTTTCTTGTAGATCATACCATAATAAAAAAAATAATTCAGGAATCTAGGATCAATAAAGATGATGTGATATACGAGGTTGGAACAGGAAAGGGTATACTTACTACAGAACTATGTAAAATTTCAAAATTTGTACATTCATTTGAACTGGATTCTATTCTCTACTCTCGTTGCAAGAGAAATTTGACACATGAGAATTTAGAATTATTGAATTTGGATGGTTTTAATGAACATCTGGCTATTCCTTTTGATGTTTTTTTCTCTAGTTTGCCTTATTATGAGAGTCGAAATGCAGTAACATGGTTGTGCCAAAGGGATTTTAGAAAGGGGATAATCCTACTACAACGTGAATTTGTTGAAAAACTTCTTTCAAAACCTGGAGAGAAGAATTATAGGGCTATTTCTATATTGTCTCAGTATAGGTTCTCAATCAAGATGTTACTCGATGTTCCATATACATCATTTTCACCATCACCAAAAGTTGAGTCGGTCTTAATCGAGATCTGTCCAAGAAGATCACCTTTAACAAATAAAATCATTAAAGATATTCAATTCTTGTTATCGTTTAGGAAAAAGACTATCTCATTTATAGTCAATTATTTTAAAAAGAATTATAACCGTGATTTCGATGGTTTTGATTACAATGGATTTGGAAAAAATAAACTTGTAAATTTGTCTCCCGAAGACATAGTTCGTTTTAGTACATACCTGAATGATGGTACCTTTAATAATAAACAGATGATGGTAAATGGAAACAAAAGCCAACCATAAATTTCAGAAAGAAGAATTGGTATCTAAAGTTGATTATTTAATTAAATATTTCCTTGTGCTTTCTCCATTGCCCTGTAGACATGACAAGAATACTCCACCTTAAAGGGAGCTTCGTCCGGATCTATTTTATTTCATCTAATTTTTAAATGAAGCACCTTTATCGATATTGTTTATTTATTTATCAGAAGGAATATTATTAATTATATAAGGATTTCTGCATCTACTTTATAATAGATTATATTAGAAACATTTAGAAATTTGTATTAAAAAAGATAGTTTGTGTTGTCTTGATTAGCGAGTACAGTATACTAATTCAAGGTATTCATTTGGTTACATCCATTTTATGGTGGAGTGTTACATTGATTGTTATCACTATTATTAGACCTTTAAACAAAGGTGGGAATTTATCTATCATCTTGCCACAAATTCGTAGACTGGTTATATTTGCCTCTACTATTTCCATCGTAAGCGGATTCGTCTTATTTGGTGTTAATTCGAATTTTCGATTTGAAGATTTGGTTCATACAACAAAGGGAAATGTCATTCTACTTAGCGGATCTCTATCTCTAATAGTTTATTATCATGTTTTATCTGGATCAAAGCCTAATTCAATGACAAAGTTGCACAAAGTGTTAAAATTAGATAAATTCGTTCCTCATATCATGTTCGGTTATCTTACCGCTGCCATGGTATCAATGATTCTTGCATCTGTGATAATATTGTAACTAAATCCTCAATCTTTTAAGCCGGTAGATTCTTCATTGATTTCACTTGTTTATATTAATAATGCATTCAAATTTCCACTTTGCTACTTATTTAATGATAATTTTATTTTACTACCAGGATGGGACAATGGGCATAGGTAGAAATTCCGGAGGCTACGCTTCCTACTATTAGTTTTTTCCATCCGGATTTGCCTTTGGATCCAATAACTATTAAATCGATATTTTCCTTTTCAGCGTATGTTAGGATAGCTTCTACTATTGAAATCACAGTTAACACAACTTCAGTTTTAATTTGTACATTCTTTTTCTCAGCCGTCTTGCTTATATCTTCAAACCATTTTTCTGCTTCTTGCTTTGCCTCAAGGTTCAAATCATTTAAAGAACTTGATGTAATGGTTCCCGCTACTGTTTCTTTGTGAAAAGCAAATCCTGATTGTGAATACAAAACGTGTAGCGCTATTAACTCACTTTTGTATTTTTCAGCTATGTCGACAGCGTAGTCAATGGCTTTCATAGAATTTGTAGAGCCATCTATAGGGACCAAAATTTTACTAAATATATTGCTATTCACGTTCATCTATGAAAACATTTTCCAACATAAAACTATTTTTTGAACGGTTTTGATTAAAGATCCAATATTAAGTGTTTGTTTGTTATAAAAAACAATCCATCATTAAGGCAATCTTAAAAAAATATCATTTAATAAATTTTAAGATTATCATCTACATTTTACAACTAATACTTAATTTCAGTGTTACACATTCCTGATAATAAGACTTATATGCGAATTTCAATATCAATCTGGTGATTGTCAAAAAACTACAATCACATTTCTGTCATCCACTCTGTGGCTAGCATTTTTGCATGTGTCATACTTTTGCTAATCACATTCAATATATCCTATGCCTTGGACCAATCCAATCTCAATATAACCGATAATCCCAGGGCCTATGTCAAAAATTATTCTTCTTATCTTGATGTTGACAAGAACATCGTAATTATTGGTTCTGTTGCTAAGTCTGACTATCAGATTTTCCCACAAAATGTTACAGTAGGTCTTTTGGCATATAACAATATTACATCAAGTCATGAAATCATAGCTGAAAAACCGTATAACACAATATTATTTAAAAATAATGAACCCTTTCCTTTCAAATTCGAATTAAATTCTACTATTTTTCCTTTAGCAGCAGGATCAGAGCCATTTATTCTTGAGAGTGAAAACATTAGTACCCCTACCACAAAACTAAATACCCTCAAATTGGAATATCCTGTAATCCCTCAAGGTAAAAATAAGGAATTATTCGGGAATATAACCAACACCAGTCCTATACAAATCAATAACATAACCTTGTTTGCGATTGTAAATGACCGAAATAGCACTCAAATAGACTCTGTAAAGACCTTTATACCCGTTTTAAAACCCTATGAAAAAGTGCAGTTTTCATTTTCACCAGACCCTGCTATAAAAGACAGAGTTTATTTTTATAGTTGTGTTGGTGGTGACATCGATGATATGAAAATTAATGAATTTAAAATTGTCAATATATCTGCTACAAAAATATTAGGATATAAATTTTCTGGACTAATTCAAATCGATTCGATGAATTACAATAGTAGTAGTAAACAGTTTAATTTTGCCATAAACAATATCTATCCCTATCCTGGGGCGCTATCAGTAGAGTTGATGCCCGCCCAAGATAATCCCGTTTCGATTGTGATGGACGGATCGCCTTATCAGGCCACAAGCGTGCGAAACACCGATAATAAAACTGCGATAGAATTATCGATACCACAAGGTATCCATGATGTTACGGTATCAAACATAGGGGATTAACAAATAGTATCCAACATTTGAAAGGACGATGTAAAATGACTTTAGGCTACAAATAAAATATGTTCACCTCTGCTTTTCATGTATTGTTATTTCGCTCGTGAAAACATCTGATACTATATTCCAATTTAATTGACCTGATTTTCTCAATTTCATTTCAATAAGGCGGATTGTCCTTGTAGTGTAATCTATATTATTACATTTATTATGCATTTACAATTTTTCAGTTTCTCTAATTAGTATAAAAGGTGGCATCAGTCTGTGATTATACCAAAATTTTACTTTCAGGCGTATTGGTATTCACAAGTCCACTGTCGCCACTACGAATCTAATTATCTACATAGAGAGAGAGATTTATGAGACTGGTTTTTCTCGTATGGGATCGATAATTGACACAAATACATTATTTTTATTATGCATTGGTTCATAATTCTTCTATGAAACTAATTAAATCAATTACTTTATTCGATGGTACTATAGAAAGAAGAAACTGTTACATTGGATTTGAGGGCGATAGAATTCTTTATGTTGGAGAAGAAAAACCCAAACCGGACTATTCCTGCGAATTAATTGCCCAGGATGTGTTTGTAACTCCGGCTATAATTGATGCCCATAGCCACATAGGAATGGTAAGATCAGGGGAGCCGGCTTGTGAAGATGAAGCGAATGAACACAGCAATGCGATTTTACCTCTAATCAACTCATTACATAGTATTTACATGGATGATTTATCATTTAGAGATTCTGTCGAAAGTGGAGTTCTTTATTCTGTTGTTTTACCTGGGAGTGGAAATATCATAGGTGGTAAAGCTGTATTGTTACGAAATTTTGAGACCAATATTGAAAAAGCATTCATACAAGATGTGGGTATAAAGATGGCTTTAGGATTTAATCCTAGAAGCACTTGAATGGAAAGGTCAAAGACCTACTACACGAATGGGTGCAATGGCAATTCTGCGTGAACATCTACTCAAAGCAAGGAAACTTCAAAATCTTATTGATAAGAATAAGAAAGATCTCGATGAAGTTGATCCATTGTCTGAAATTTTCTTAGATATGTTGTCAAAACGTCTTGGCGTATTGGTGCATCTTCACAAAGAGGATGATGCAATATTGTTAATCCAATTGGCAAAGGAGTTTGGTCTAAAGACAATGGCACATCATTGCAGGGGCATTTATCGTGAGGAGGTGTTCACATATCTGCACTCCCTTGATATTCCAGTTGTATATGGTCCTTTGGATAGTTTCCAATATAAAGTTGAGTTAAAAAACGAGAGTTGGAGAAACGTGAAACCTCTAATAGATTCAAAGGTAAAATTTGCACTAATGAGTGATCATCCTGTGATCTTGCAAAGAAACTTATTCTATACACTAAGACACATGTTACGATTTGGGCTTTCAAAATCAGACTGTATCTCGAAAATCACTAAAGAACCAGCTGATATTATCGGAATAGACAATATTGGACAAATTAAACCTGGATTTATTTCATCAATGATAATATGGAATGGTGATCCTTTTTCATTAACCAGCCATCCTACTATGGTGATAGCTGAAGGCAATACCATTTATCAAGAGTAATTCTTAATATTTATAGAATTAAGGTCTTGTTGATGATCGATGCAGAGTTTATTATTAAAAAATTAGAATTAGAGAAACATATCCATGAAGGTGGATATTTTAAAGAATCTTATCGTTCTCCTGATATGATATCGAACAATAAATTTCATAATAAAAAACACGAACATAAAATTTCTGAAGAGAAAACTTATCCTGAAAAAATACGCCCTGCATCAACTTTAATATATTATTTGTTGGTCGGAACTCAATATTCAGCTATACATAGAGTCAAGAGCGATGAAATTTGGCATTTCTATTTGGGTAGTCCTGTTACCATTCATATAATTAACGAAGAGCGTATCCGTCAAAGAGTACAACTTGGCAATAATCTTGAAAACGATGAAAATCTTCATTACGTAGTAACAAAGGATACTTGGTTTTGTGCTGAAATAAACAACAAGACATCATTTGCACTGATGGGTTGTACCGTTTCTCCAGGATTCGATTTTGATGATTTTGAATTAGGTAATAGGGATAAATTGTTACTCCAGTATCCTCAACATGAGGATCTCATAGAAAGGTTCACAAAGCAATGAAATCGAAATCAAAATTCTATTCTTTGATTGTATAACTATGGTTATCTCTTCTAATGTGTGATTGTCATGTTAAGTGTTAATCATCATATTCATAACATTATGCCCATCTAGTAATCTACCCAAATCTTGCAGAGTCTATTTGATTTGATTCGATAACCTTTATTCTGATGGTGTAATTATTTTATACTTCTTTCTGCATAGTTTGTGAATTTGCTCTTCGATAACTCTTGTTGTTGATATCATTTGTTCCTCCAGTCCTATTTTTTCCTTAGTAATATCCTCCTTCCTTTGATTTTCCAACATTATGATTCTCTCCTCTTCTTTTCTCTCCTCTTCTTTTCTCTTTACATCGTCTAGGATTGCTATTTTGTCTTTGTCCTTTAGTCGTTCTATTTTTGAATCTAACTCTTTGATCTCTGTTTTAAATCTCGGTAATTCATCCATTAGAATATCAAAATATTGTAATACCTTTTTAGAATCTTTTAATACAATTTTATTACTCTTTACAGATTCTTTGATATCCTTTAGTAGTGTTATGTATTCTGACATATCTGGTTTGGAAACTATTTCTGAGGGTTTATTTACAATCGTATCTATTTTTTCTACCGTTCCTCTGGATAGTCCATAAGAATATTTATTTGCTGCTTTTGTCAAGTGGTTGGAAATTTCGTATAGTTGATTAATAGATTTCTTCCTCTTCTTATCAATTTCTTCTTTTTCTTGTAGGTATTTTAAACATTTAGCATAATCTGATGAGGATTTTATTAAATTAATTTCCTTTTCTCTCCTATCTATTCCCTCTTTAAGTTGTCTGATCTTTTCATCAAGACTTTTTATTGTAATATTAGCCTTGTTAATTTCATCTATTTTGGAATGTATACTTAGGAGGTTAGATCGACATTCTTCTATCATTTTTCTATCCTCGGTTATCTCATTATATCCGTCGTTTAATTTCTCAGAACCATCACTTATTCTTTTTAATTCTCCTCTCAAACTATTTGCATGTTTTTTCATAAAGGTATTGACGATTCTGCTATGCGAACTTGTAACTTCGCCGAACCTGTTTATTGACGCATCAACTGAATCCCTGAATTTGATGAATTCTTCAAAGGTCTTGGGAACGGGTAATATGTTGGAAGATTCGCGTTTTAATGCCCTTACAATAGTGTTTTTTGTATTCTGCACTAATGGCATCAGCTTTTCTTCTTCCGTATTTATGACTTCTGCGTCCAAATCCTCTGCAATAATATTAATGTGTTGAAAGGCTAGATTCGTATCCTCAAATGTCTTTTCCAAATTAATCAAGAGATTCTTAGTTATCTTTCCTTCACTTTTTTCTAACTCTTTTACAGCATCCTCAATAGTAATTTTATTGTCTTGGACTTGAACCGTCGGTACTGTTGAATTTGCAGCAGCAGCAGCAGCACTCTTTTTATTATTTAAGTTTGAAATATCTTTATCTTTTTTCTTAAAAAAATTAAATGAGGGCATGAAATCTATGTTAATTTCGACAAAAATAAGTATATATGTTAACATGGAAAAATTCGGATGTATTTATTCCATCTTATCTTAGATCATGATATGCATTTGAGCGTGTAAGATATCTTCCATAACCCCTAGTTTAGGATTCTCTTTACGTAATCTCCTTTCCACTAATTTGTTGTTTTCGAGCCCAATCCTACTTACCATTGCTAACTCGATCATTTACAATTTAGACCTATTTTATTATCATCCATTGAAATTGAAAAGGGCTTTGAGTTGATTGTCCTTCAGCATGTATTGGTAAGTTGTGAATGATTATTCTTTTTCCATTAGATTAGCTCGTCTATTTATCAGATCGTTCAAACAGAATCTGAAGGCAAGATATTCGAGGAGTAATCCAGTATCAATATCTGCATCCCTTGCCTTGTTTATTAGGACTTTGCAGGTTTTCGTCACCATGGGATAACTATTATTAATGGATTCTGCGATTGAAACGCATTCACGCAATAGTTTTTCTTTTAATAGAATAGCGTTCTTGGTTATAGGATTATCCTGATGTTTTTCATCATCATTCAATTTGACTATTTTATTGACGAGTCTTATTCTATGTGCTTCGTTGGCGTCAATTATTTTTCCAGTATATATCAATTCTTTTGCTTTTGAGATGCCTACTATTCTTGATAATCTCTGCGTGCCTCCCCAACCAGGTGAAATTCCTATCTTGACCTCTGGTTGCCCTATTTTTGCATTAACGGATGCAATTCTCAAATCACAGGCTAGTGCGATTTGGCATCCACCACCTAATGCAAAACCATTAATTGCAGCCAGTACCGGTTTGGCTAGTCCTTCAATTTGGTTTAATAGTTCGCGAACATGATTTGCGCATTGTACTGCTTCATTGGGCGACATCTTGACCACATTGTTCAAGTCCCCGCCTGCACTGAAAGAGGTTAATCCTTCTCCTGTTAATATTACGGCAGAAATTTTTTCTTTGGTTTCACATAGACCAATTTCGCGCTCTAATTCTGTAACATAATCGAAATTAATCGCATTATGAACATCTGGTCTATTAATCTTGATTATTCTAGTACTTCCTCTTTGTTCGGTAATAGTATATCTCATCATATTCTGCAATTAAATATTGTATTTTCATCGTTTAGTTATTTAGATCATGAATTTCTTAGATCTAGATAATATTAATTAAACAGTTTCATTCTTCTATTCTCTTTACGTATGATGATACTTACTATTCAATAGATCTTTGCCAACGACATTCTTTATAACTAGCAAACAGTCAAAAATATTATGCCTGCAAATACTCAACAATTTGAAAATGAATCCTATTTAAATCTCGAAACTTATAGAAAAAACAATCATCCAATAGTTACACCCGTATGGTTCATCTTAAAGGATAAGGATATTTTTGTAGTAACTAGAGAAAAGACCGGAAAAGTGAAACGAATTAAGAATAATAATGTTGTGAGAGTGGCTCCATGCAATTATAGAGGGGTATCAAAGGGGACGTGGGTGGCCGGCACAGCACGTTTTGTTGATTCAGGGGAAAAAAGTGATATTCTAAGAATAAGAAGTAAGAAATATGGCATTAAAGCAAAAATAGCAAGCTTACTTAGTATGCGAAAAGGAAATTATGTTGTTATTGCAGTACATGTTTGATATTTTATTCTTGATTTCTTTACACAAAATTGGTTTCCGGGGTATTTAAGGATCGTACCGATAATCATCAATACAAATATCATTTAATCTTTTCATGACTGGGAAAGGCAATTGTAATTGATTATTGATTACAATATTCAAAAGTAAAGACCATTTGAGGTGTTGAATTGGAAATTTTAAATCAAAACCAGGATCCGTATGGTGTCTGTGATAATATTAGCTTAAAATTCGATTATCATTTATTTGAATATTAGACACGTAATGGATAACAAAAAATAAATATCATCACTAAATAGTAATCAGTATATCAGAGATAAAAAAAGAGAAACCGGTAAGTTCTAAAAAAAATAGGATAGAACCATTTGCAGTCGCAGACGAGAATTCTTTTGACGATTTATTAAAAAAACTCGATGAAGATGAGATTAAAATAATTGTTCAACTATACGTAATTAAGCGAGGTAAACGAGTAACAAACATCAAGGGGTTTACCGATCAAGAAAAAATGGAATCAATTGCTCATGAATTAAAAAAGAGCATAGGGACAGGTGGAACCGCAAAAAATGGGATGATCGTATTGCAAGGGGATCATAGATCCAAAGTAACTGAATTTTTGTTGACCAAGGGCTATTCTAGAGAATCTATAGAAGTAATTTGATTGAGAATGATATCCAATGTTTTTTTATAATCGGGCTATTATTGCATTAATTCCTTCTATCTCTTTAAATTTGATGTGAGTGCTCACATACTGATTTCCTATCTATAAAAATACAATGTAAAATTCAACTCTCTGAGATTTGAACGTGTTTTTGTTTCAACAATTGTTTCGATATGTGGTATAATTCAATATACCTATCTTATTTACGGGGGTATATTACTTTTTTATCTAACAATGATTTTCTACCGTATAACTATTTGTATAACTGCTTTATGAAATTTAAATTTCCCTCTCACCTATATTTTTACTTTAATGAAAAGATTTCTCAAACTTCAGAATTCTCCATACTATTTTAGAAGCATATAATATGTACATTAATAGAAATTATTAAAAGTTCAGGGACTACCCAACAAAGTAATCTAATTCATAATGGTGTTATGATCATCGAAAAGGAGATCCAGGAGATTTGGCATCTAGTATGGGAATTCACATATATAAAAAAATGGTGGCAAGTAATTACGAATGACGAATTTATTAAATCAAGAAGATACAGTATGGTACCCACGG
>JACDCB010000278.1 GCA_013694585.1 Candidatus Nitrosopumilus sp.
AATAATAACAATAATACTTTCAGAACAATTTCTAACAACATATCTGGAATTACTTGTGATAAGGTTGAACATCTGGTTTATCATAACCATACGAAATTAATTATAAATATTCAAAATGAAACTCATAATATCCCTGCTGGAATAGGCATTATCCCAAATAATTGCATATTCTGGTTGCATACCCATGATGATTCAGGTATCATCCATATCGAATCACCAATTAAAACTGCATTCTCACTAGATCAGTTTTTCAAAGTATGGGATAACTTTGATAACTCGTCTTTCATCGAAAATATTTCAAAAAATGACATAGTAGCAAATGTTTCGATGATTTCAGAAAACAGCTCCCAAAGTAAGTCAGATAATTACAAAAATATAATTTTGGAAAATAACGCCATCATCACCATAGACTTTGCTAACAAATCAAAAGATTGATTCCTAATAATAGGAATTGGTCGCCACTTTTCTTTAGTTATTAAGATAAGGTTTTTTAATAGTCTTTGATATATTTTATGCTATCATTTTCGTCGTCTTCTGTTTTTTTCAGCTTGGTCACAATAGTTCCACTTACTTTATTGAAAATCCGTTGTCTCCTTTTACTTGAAAAAATAAGTCCTAATACAATATCAATTGGCAATAAGAAAGATTTTCCAAAGGTTTCAATAGCGATGTTCATAATATTTGCTCTTTCACCAAACAAATTTGTAGTCTTAATGTGAACGACCCTTTTTCCAATAGTCTGTCCACTTAAAAATTCTAGGACTACCCAATAAAGAAAAAATATGGAGCTAGCAATAATATACTCGTATGGCTGTTTGATACCCACTCCATTTTCGCCATCAATGTATATTCCCCAGGATGGAAAAGAGTATTCGGCTGAAAAGATGAAAAACAGGACGTTTATTATTATCGATATTATAACAAAGTCAATGAGCCAAGCTACGAACCTATCCTCCCATTTTGCCAAAACGATTTCCCTTGAATATTTCTGTTCAGAGTTGTTTGAGGAGATGGAATCTCCGTTCTTGTTATCACTCATATATATGAAGAACTATTAGTAAATTATAAAAAGATATATTTGAAGTGATCGCATGAACATTCCAAACTTTTCAACACTATCAAAACAGAATTGAACTAGACTTGTCATAAATTGCATTCAAATGATGATGCAATAGTAAGTCTTACCCTACGAGTTCCAGAAAACGAACTAGCAGATTAACATGATCGAATCCAGGTGTTGAAAACAAACAGGTAAAAGCCTGGAAAGATTCAATGTGTCGACATCGACTAACTTACCAAATTTTAAACACGATGTAAACTTTATTTGAACCTAAAAAACAATACACAAAAAAAATAATTATGTTGGTCTAGGATTTTAAACTACAAGTCATGTGATTCAGATACATCAAAAATAAAGATTTTACCATGTATATTTGCATCACCCTTTAATGCTTTGATAATTGAGTTCGCTTTTGAATCAGATATGATGGTTTCGATTCGAGTACGACGAGCGAATTCAGGCGTATATTTTTCGCCAGTTTTATAACCTTGTACAATCCTTTCGGTAGCCTCCCTGTCAAGAGGACCTTGTCCCATAATGTCAAAGTATGTAATGCCATCTACTTGGTTGTCGACTAGGACTTGTTTAACTGCATTAAAATTATTTTCCTTAACATAAATGATCAACCCTTTCATGAGTATGTTTTGAACCTGATTTATATAAATATAAGCATTGGAATTCCTTTTATTAATTATTGACACAGGGTTTTATTTAATATCTGATAAATTAGAATAGCA
Source organism: Candidatus Nitrosopumilus sp. (assembly GCA_013694585.1). Taxonomy (GTDB): domain Archaea; phylum Thermoproteota; class Nitrososphaeria; order Nitrososphaerales; family Nitrososphaeraceae; genus Nitrosocosmicus. Next base: position 1,798 of record JACDCB010000278.1, read on the forward strand.
TTTTTGAAGGCTTCTTACTTTTATTCCTTTATCTAAATCATCAGTTAAGAAGAGAGGTCATTCCCTTATTGTTAGATATATTGTCAATTCGTGCCTTAAAAAAGAGATATCATACGGGCCCGGAGGGATATGATTCAAAAATGAATGAAATCTCTCATGTCTTGAGATTTTTTTTTGCAAATTTATTATGATCATTTAAGCAGTCATTTTGAGTAAGTTGTCACATATAGCAAGGGATTGGCT
>JACDCB010000077.1 GCA_013694585.1 Candidatus Nitrosopumilus sp.
CGGATACTAATCAAGGACAGCCTTTTACGATGACTATTTATTTTAAAGAATATAATGAAACAGGAAAATATTGGGTAGCTCCAACATTTGTAGTTGATCAGGGGAAAGTAATCAATGGTACATTGTATCTCAGTGATTTGGATCTTACTGCCCTAGGATCTTCACCAATTCCCCCAGAGATGAACGAATATCGTAGTGCTTATGCAACAACTCTAACATGGCTCTCAGCGTTTGTAGCAAAGCCTGGACAGTCCTTAAGCTCGCCATCTTGGGGTAAAATAGCTGCAATAGGTGGATCCGAGATAAGGCCATCAGGTAGCGCAAAAGTTACAACCCCAGCCGGCACATTTGATACCACGGTCATAGGCTACCACAAGGGTGTGGATAATCACATTTATGTAAATAAGGATATGCCTTACCCGGTTAAAGCTGAAACATTTGCTGACGTTACTTCCGGAAAAGCACCAATTCAATACGCTTTTGAATTGAAAGCGACTGGAACTGGCCAACAGCCTATACCAGAAAGCCAAGTCCAAATTCCTGTACCACCATTGAATATTCAGACTCCCCGAGGAACCTATAATGTTCAGCTATTATGGGAGCCAGTAGAAATAAAAGCAGGCAATGACACGCAATTTGGTGTAATATTTACCGACGATAAGAATAATATCGTTGATAGAGTAACATACGGTTATAAAGTAATGGATGGTAATAAGACAGTTATAGATGAATTCAAGAATCAAAGAGCAACAGAAGGAATCGGCCAATTTACTTACAAATTTGACACACTAGGAGAGAAGTATCTTCAGATCACGCTAGAAACTGCAACAGGAGAAGATCTCGGAATGTTTGTTGAGGCTGCTACTTTTTATCTTGTAGTTCAATAAACTGAATTTTTTAAGTAGAGAATTTTCCACTTTTATTTTTAAGTCTCTCATAGTAAACGTTAGATAATAACCAATCACCAAACCTTTGAATTTCGTCATCTATTTTAGTCCAAAGATGAAATGAACCTGGCAATAAATCTATGCGCGAATTATTTGGTTCTGGATCTTTAAAGTTTATTTTTAGTCCTTCTTTTCCCTCATACATATAGGCATCAATTATTTGGACATTGCCTGTGAGGTCCTTGGTTGCTTGAAGTTTAATCTGATCCCGCTCAATCGGAAAAGTTTTTCTAAATTTATCAAATATGAAACTCATGTTTTCAGTCCCGTAATCTCGAATTTCACCTATCTTTCTACGATCTGGAAAATGAATTTCCATGACTAGACCATACCTTGATCCTACAAAATTTGATAATTCGTTTAGCTTGTAGTAAGCAAGCGTAGGGTTCCGGATAACAGTTTTCTGAAAAAATTCCAAGTTAGCTTCGATATTATTTTTGAATTCAAGCAACAGGTTAGTAAATTCCTCCACAAGTATGTTGAAATTAAAGTTTAATAAATAAGTTAAATGACTAACCTTTACCTTATAATGTTCGCATCCGATAGAGATTCTGAACGAGCCACTAGCATAGAAGATTACCAGAATACATGTACTGAGTTCATACAAGATATAAGTAAAGACTATCGGGATTGGGTAGAGAGATACCAGCTTCCAAAAGATGAAGAGGTTCAGAGAATTAGTGGGATCGATGATACCGTAAGAAAAACGAATGAGTGCATATTCAAGTTTGGAAACACCATAAAAAAGATTGATATAATCATGAATGATGGGATCAACAAGATGGCTGAAATTACTGCAGGATATCCATTTCAGATAGATGTATCCAGCAGCAGTCAAAAAAGATATATAATTCATGAGAAAAAATCTATAAAACTAAACCTAAGGTCTTATCCGCGTCAAAAGAGACGGGTCAGGTTTTGTAACTATGACAAGGACAATATATTCCTGTTATCAGCTAGCAATAAGATAGATTTAAAATACAGCAAGACTAGTTTTGAGTCTTCGGATCTGCTCGACGAATTTATAGTAATTAACCCTATTCAATTTGATAATGAAGAGGTTATTTCAATAACTATCAAAGTTGAGGAATTAGAAAATGAGGTTGTTAAAGAAAGTCGCGGCTATACCACACTTATAATAGCAAGATAACAATATTAGTTAACTAAGAACCTATCTTTAAATTCTTTGCAAAAATACTCCGTAGGCATTCTATTGCTGACAAGATGGCCAAATAACTAGTTTTAGGGTTGTCGGGACTAGGCATGTTATCAACCTTGATCTGGAAACTTCCAAATTTCCACTTGACATGAATCTCGTGTTGATTGTTTATTATTTTCGGATCGACAACTATCTTGACCTTGGTTTTTTCAAACCCGATGCCTGCTAAACTAACTAACGCTGAGATATTAACATTTGATGGAAATCCTTTGATTGCATCAATTGCGTTACCTTCAAAAATAACCTTCTTTTCTTTGATGGCATCTATATCGATATCTTTACTGTAAAAATATGGTGCACCCTTTAATGATTTGTTGTTTTTTGTGGTTACAATGGTAACATCATCTATATAGTCTTTCACGCTTCGAATAATGTCAGCGCCACCAATCGCGCCCGAAGGAAGAAAAACATTGCGATCAGTATCGGTCAATAACTGAATAATGGTTTCATAAAATGCTGGATCAGAAAAAGCGCCTATACTCATTATCATAATGTCCTTCCCTTGTTCTAGTATTGTAGCCATGTATGTTTGAGCAGCTTTAACAGACGCGGCTTCAATGACCAGATTGACATTTTGATAGTCATTTGATGAAACAAATTCATTGAAGTCGTTGAATGTCCTAGAGGGTTTGTTGTTTAACTCATTATACAACAATTCTAGCTTCTGAATATCTATGTCGAATATGATAGATAACTTACAGTTTGGAATTTTCTGAGCGTCAATACTAAAAGCTATTTCACGTCCGATGGCTCCGCAACCTATTATTGCAACTTTTATATCCAACTTTCATTTATTATAAAAAAAAATCATTTATAATCATTTATCTTCGGCTCTGTGCCTTTTGGAGTCCCTTTAGGTATTTATCTAATCCCACTTCATCCAATTTTGCGTTCTTTAGTTTCACTTCCTCTCTCATTTTCTCCTTGAACTGATTCATCTTCTTTAGCAATGAAGGTTGGGAAATAGAGAGTATTGAACATGCTAAAATACCAGCATTCTTTGCTCCGTTAATTGCAACTGTGGCAACAGGTATACCGGGTGGCATTTGGATTATGGAATAGAGCGAATCGATCCCATTAAGAGGATTGGTCGAATTGTTTATAGGTACTCCGATCACAGGTATAGATGTCATTGAGGCGACCATACCCGGAAGATGTGCAGATCCTCCCGCACCACTAATTATGACCTTGATACCACGTGATTCAGCAGTTTGAGAATATTCAAACAATTCAACTGGTGTTCTATGAGCAGAGACTATCTTTACTTCATACGAGATTTCAAACTCATTCAATATTCGAGCGGCTTCCTTCATTATCGGCAAGTCTGAATCACTACCCATAATTATTCCAACTATCGGTGAGGCATTTTTTTCTAAATTCACTGATTCACTAAGGTCGGGCGGGCCCTCAGACTTATTTTTGCTCTTATTTTTAATTGGATTAGATTTTGACAAAGAATTTACATGATCTTCTTATTAGTGGAATTTGAATTTTTAGATCTAAGACGATGCTTCTCGGACTTTCAGAAAATCTTCCACGTTGCACTTAGTTAAGAGAGGATCCATGTTATTTGATACTACCGTCACGTGACCAAGTTTTCTATTTGGTTTCGTTTCTAGTTTACCATATACATGAATTTTAGCTCCGGGAATGGCAAACAAATCATCAATTCCTGTAATTTCATAGGGGCCAGTATAATTATTTGGGCCAAGAATATTAACCATTACAGCATTTGATAATAAAGCTGGTTGAAGAAGCGGATAATTAAGTATTGCTCGAATGTGTTGCTCAAATTGGGAAATTGAACAAGCTTCAATAGAATAATGGCCGGAGTTATGAGGTCGTGGGGCAATTTCATTAATTAATACATTGTCATCCTCATCTATGAACATCTCAATTCCAAAAATACCAGATCCCTTTAAAGATTTCATAGTCATTATTGCCAAATCTATTGCTTTCTTTTCAGTTTCTTTACTGATTCTGGCAGGAATTATAGAAGTTTTCAGTATGTGATTCTCATGAATATTCTCAGCAATGGGAAAGTACGAAATAGTGCCCGATAAATTTCTGGCCACCATTATGGAAATTTCTTTTTTAAAATTCACGAATTTTTCTACCATGCATTGACGGCCTGAAAAGTAGATTAGAGCTTTACTTATTTCATTTTCTGATTTAATCAAATAATTTCCTCGACCGTCGTATGAATCCTCACATGCCTTTAATAATACAGGAAACCCAGATATCGAACAATAGTTCATCAATTGTTCTTCGCTAGAAACTAGTTCAAAGTCGGGGACCGTAATCCTATTATCTCTCAGAAATTTTTTTTGACGGTACTTATTTTGAATGATGGAGAGTGTTTTTGGTGATGGATGTACCAAGAATCCGGATTCTTCAAGATTATCGAGGGCTGTAGCATTTGCTAATTCAATTTCATAGGTTATAATATCCACCTCTTTTGATAAATCATATATTTTTTGCTCGTCAGAGAAGTCGCCTATGATTAGTTTGTCAGCCATACTTGAAGCAGGACAATCTACGCTGGGATCTAGTATAACTACCTTCATAAACATGCGCTTTGCCTCAGCAGCCATCATCTTTCCAAGCTGTCCCCCACCAACAATACCCAATCTGACTGGTTTTCTAATTGAAAACTTGTCTTTGTATAATGTCAACTAACTGACCTAGTAACAATACCTTGAACTAAATTTAATATGGACATAACCATCTCACAATTCGATTTATTTCACAAATATTTTTATCGCCTGTGGAGGACAGACATTTTCGCACGCCAAACAAAAAATACAATCCTTTTCTCTAATCATAAATGGTTTTCTATCTGATGCTGGATGACCTGGCGTATCAAGCCACTCAAAAACGTTAACTGGGCATGCATCAATACAAGCACCATCTGAAATACAAATGTCAAAATCAACGCATACATCAGTACCCCAGATTCCAAGTTGTCCAGGTGGATCATATGGACCCCATACCTGGATCCCTTGGAATTTTCCTACGGGTTGTCTTTTAGACTTAAACCCAGTATCTATAGGTCCTTCTGCTGCCTGGTAGTCTGTTCCAGTGCCTGTAAGCAGAATTGTGGTATTAGCAGAAAGTCTTGCAGCGTTGGATGCAGGAGCAGGAGATGGTACAGCAACTGATGATGCAATTGATTGATTCTCACCAAGATTCTCACCTGATGGCTTTCCTGTTGTTGCTGTTACAGATGGGTTGACTAATGATTTTTTCTCCTCTTTAAGATTCTTTTGAGTATTTGCTAAAGGAGTTATAGATTCTAATTTTTTTATTGATTCGACCTGGCCCAGTTTCTGGATTTTCTGGTAATAAGTAATTAATTTTTGTCCTATCTTGGTATTACGAATTATATTATCTATAATTATTTTAGCATTATGATCAGCCTTTTGCCTATAATTTCTTATCCAATAAAGGTCACCAAATGTTTCTAGAGGTTTTATCTGATAAATTATGTCCAATACCTCACCGATGACTATTTCAACTGTTACATACAATTCTGCAGATTGTTCTTTATTTGTGTATATATCAAAACCTTTTTCAATCCATTTAGAAGTCACAAAAATTCTGTCGGCATAAGTATCGAGAACGTAACCATAAGTTTTAAGTTCACTCATAACTCCATTAACCTCCGACTGCCCAACGATGTCAACAGGCATTCTATATATTCCGAGCTTAGCACTATGAGTTGGATAAACACCTCGTTTTGCAACTTCAGAAAGCATTACCCAGACTTTATCTGATAGCAAGAGGGACATTGACTATAAATACTTTTTATTCAGGATATTAAAACTTATGTATATTCAAATGAATAAATTCTACAGATCGTCCGGACAGGTCATCTCTCTTATTTCTATATATTTTTTTTCCATTCTTTCTGCAATAGTAGTAACGAATTCCAAATCGTAATTGGGTTTAGGATAAAACCATCGCTTTACAACCTTGTGGCCTGTACCTTCCATATCATAAATCATACCCTTTTCAGAAATCACTTTACTATTTTCATCAGTTATTTTATCTTTAATCTCTAAACCACGTTTGGTTTTGTCCACCAATATTAGAAATTGAGAATCTTCAAAGATAAAATAGAATTTCCCTTTCTTGATCAATATAGGTTCAGGATTTGAAGTAGTAGTTTCACCTGACATCAAATATTCGATTCCTTATTTATTTTTCAATTGGATTTCCAATCATATTTCCCCATTCTGTCCAAGAGCCGTCATAGTTTTTGACTGATGGATATCCCAACAAATATTTCAGTACAAACCAAGTATGCGATGAACGTTCCCCAATCCTGCAGTAGCAAATTATATGTTTATCCGGTGTAATGCCTTGCTTTCCGTATAAAGCCTCCAAATCTTCTGCGGATTTAAATGTCCCATCATCATTAATTGCTTGAAGCCAAGGAATGTTTTTAGCACCTGGAATATGCCCACCTCTCTGAGCATGCTCCGTTGGATATTCTGGGGGTGCGGTTATCTCGCCATTGAATTCTTTTACAGACCTAACGTCTACCAATCCGACCTCCTCCTTCTTAAATGAGCGCTTGACATCATCTAGATAAGCTCGTACGCCTTCATCAGGAGCAGCTGCTACATAATTCGAGGTATTTGCAACGGGTTCATCCTTTGTATAAGGCCGATTTTCATTTTCCCATTTTTTTCTTCCACCGTTCATTATTCTAATTTTTTTGTGTCCAAAGTACTTGAAGACCCATAATGCAAAAGCAGCAAACCAGTTATTGAAATCTCCATATAGGATCAATTCATCATCCGGTTTTACCCCTAGACGGGACATTAACTCTTCGAACTGGTGTTTGTTAATAATATCTCGAGTTGATGAATCGTTAATATCCTTTCTCCACCATACCATATGAGAATTCGGTAAGTGACCCTCTTTGTAGGCATTTTCTACATCGTAATCTACTTCCAAGATTTTTACTTCATCATTATTGAGATTATTATTAACCCAATCGGTTTCACAAAGCACATCTTGATTGGCATATTGTTTGGTCATGAATAAATTATGAACTTTAACTATATAATACATTTGTCTTCCAATAATATGGTTCTAAAGACGATATTAAAAACAATAAAATAGAACGAGAAAATATCTTTGAGTAAAACAGGCTAAATGGGCCGGTAGTTTAGTCTGGTAGAATACCTGCCTTGCATGCAACTAGCAGAGGATACGTAGGTGGTCGTGGGTTCAAATCCCACCCGGTCCACATTTACGATGGCCTTAAAATATGGTTCCTCCGTAAATAGTAATATTTAGAGTGCATAAAAGAGAGTAAATAAAAAAAATATAATAGCTAGCACGATAACTAATACCGATTAAACTATTTGCCAAAAAATAACGCTTCAAGAAATCAATTAATAATGAAAAAACAAAAAACCTCCCTTTATCCTTCTTCATATTCGACTTATGCTAATAGCCATAACAATACCATAATCAAGTATATTGCATATATGCGTGCCATGAGTAAATCCACAGCATGTCAGTATTATGCTAGGCTATCGAACTTAGGTTTCGTTAGATTCTATTACTTGACTTGAATACAAGTTTGAATAATAGGATTTTATAAAAAGATTTTAGTTTGGAGTAATTCAAACAATAACAATGTCAATTTCAGCTTTTGCAAAGACGACTGCATTGTATAGTATCTTTATAGTTTCATTTCTAATTATATTTCAAACCTCAAGCACCATCGCGAATGTTCTAGGTAGCACCATAGAAAATCCTGATAGAATCTCAATAGCCAGCTCAAATATATCTTTTCAATTACACGACCACAAAACAGAGGATCTGAAAAAACATTTTGAAACAGGTATGGAAGAAAGTAATAGAGATAACTGGATATTTGTCAACCACGATATTTATGGGACCAGGAACAGTAATCAAACTCAGATTGACGAATCCAACGTTGGAGATCTAAAAGTTAAATGGAGACTAAATAATACATTTGAAATCCAAGACCCGCCCATAATAGTAAACGACAGTGGTTATTTTCAGGATTACATTGGAAACCTCGTTGCTTTTAATACTTTGACTGGAAACATTAAATGGAAACTCGATTTAGATGGAGGCCCCACAATGGGTCTATATTTTTCAGATGGAATAATTTATGCTACCATAGGAACTAAGGCTAAAATTATTTCTGTTGACTCTACGAATGGAAAGATATTGTGGGAGTCCCCGAAATTAGGAGATACAGGTTTAGGATATGCCATAAATTCACCTCCTTTGATTTGGAATGATTATGTAATCGCAGGATCTGGCGGTAGTGGATTACCCCCTGGCAAGGGATTTGTAAAGGGTAACATAACGGCTCTAAACAAAACAGACGGGAGCATGCTATGGAATATTGAAACAACTACTGGAGAATGGGTTGAGAAAGGTAAAAATCCACCCAACGGTGGAGCAACAGCTTGGTCAGGTGGCTCAATTGATGTGGATACAGGAATTGCCTATATCCCCTTGGGTAGTGCTTCCCCGAATTTCAACGCCTCAACAAGACAATCACCCAATCTCTATTCTAATCACATGGTAGCAGTAGATATTAAGGAAGGCAAAATCATCTGGGCAACTCCATTTATTGCTCATGGGACAGTTTTGAACATTCAAGTTCCAGACACGCATGATTGGGATACTTCCTGGGGAAGTAGTGTAAGTAATGTAAAATACGAAAATGGGTCGTCTAAAAAAATAGTGATAGGGCATGACAAAATGGGCAACGTAATTGCAATGGATGCATTAACTGGGGAAGAAATATGGTGGAAAACATTGGGAAAACAAATTAACATTAGCAGCCTACCCTCGCCCTCAGGGAGCGGAATGATTTGGTCATTCGGAATTTATAATTATCATGCAGTAGATGAAGACACCTTGTACATAACTGCAACTAATAGAGGTCTAAATTTTTTTACTGATGGGCTAAGCGGGCATAAAGAGGATCCCGAAAACTCGATAGAGCAGGGACTAGTTAACGGTACCATATATGCACTAGATAAAAAATCAGGTGTTATTAAATGGAAGATTGACACAGATTATCCACCCAGAGTTTCTCCTTTGGTGTCAAAAGGGGTTGTTTACACCGGTTACATCAAGTTCGGTGAAAACGATAGGACAGGTATTATTTTGGCACTAGACAAGAACACGGGGGAAAAACTTTGGGAATATGATGTTCGAGGGTCTATCTCTCCGGTCGGAGCATCTATTGGGAACGGAATGCTTTTTGTACCTACTGACAAAGTTAACCTTTATCCAAATGAAGGGGAAGGGGAAGAGATAGGGGGTTCGATCGTGGCATTCACGCCGATTAAAAATTAATTAATTCAACCTTTATTTTTTTCATCCATCGAACATTCTAAACAACATAATGAAATAGAATTTGATTTGTTATTTTTATATTTAATGGTACAACTCTTGCATTGATCAAATGGACAATAATCACATTTTCTAAGTTCATTATCGCAAATGATTTTTGTACACAATCTACAAAAACTAAAGTGTTTATTGCAAATTGTATTATTACAGTAATAACATCTTTTTATTTCCTGACCCCTAGTCACATCGATGTTCTTTTCACAAACTATACAGACTTTCTTAGCGGGAGGCATTTTTCATCAGATTCCTTTCTTGCATTGTATTAATTATAGTACTTAGACAGTTAATTTACTTTATTCATATAACTAATTGAGTGAGCTAATCACATTAAAGAGGTATTGGAATCAGTAGAATTGTTTGGTATATCCATTTACATGAATCTTCAGATTTGAATATTAAAGCAAATAACAATCCAAAAAAGCAGTGTATAAATTCGAAAAACAGTGCTTATAGCCATTGTAATCTAATTTGTCTGTTTATCGCTTGTTCGATTCCCGCGTGGTTAAATGGATTAGATTGGTGTTTCACTTTGCAATTAAAAGCGATAAACCCTTCTTAATCATTTATGCACTTTAAATACCTATTTGAACAGGGCTTTACATGATTTAGAATCGTATAGATTAAATATTAACTAGAATCTAATCGACATTTCTATATGATCTTTATGGTAGAAAGAAATCCCTGATAAGAATTTTGGTTTAATTGTACGGCCTCATCTTAAGAATTTTAAATAAATTAAAAAACCTATCAAACATTGATAATGAAGAATATTATGATGATTACTATGATTACTATGATTACGTTATTTTCGATTATAAATACCAATTATGTTTTTGCAGATAATAAAGATCCGGAAACTCAAACTAAGGAGGGCACAGATGAACAAACCAGAGATCTTGTTCAAGATAATTACCAAAACAATCAATGTAGGGATGATGCAAAGTGCGACAATCAATCACTCGAACAGTTGAATAATCAAATTAATCAATGTAGGGATGGTGCAAACTGCGTCAATGAATCAGTTTCTAACATATTCGTATGCGAGGAGAGATCATTGTGTTTGATACAATATGAAGGACCATTCGAATTGCTAAATCCCTATTAAATTAGGCTCGAATTACCAAGCTTCGTTTTTCATGTTGAGGAGTTTTACCTTTTAGGAACATAGATGCGGATGTTTCTAGCAAGCCTTTTAGAAATCTTTTCCTCTCTTTTTTAAGATATCTCTATTAAATGTTAGATAAGGTACAAGTACAGCAACCTTTTTTATCTTTATTAGAATCCCGTCCTCTTCCAGCCATTCATAGAATCTCTATAGGTCCTTTTTATGGATTCAAACTTTACAATAGTCAATTCAAACTTATTCCGCTGAGCTATTTTCAAGAAGCATAAATACTTATTATTATATCAAAACATGCGCATCCTATTTTGAATATTCGTTGATGATGGGAACGAATTAACCCCATTTTCAAGTATGACGCACAGAACTAGAGTTTAATATTAACGGCACTTGCTACAATTATAACCTAATATGTTTTGACCAAAATTACGACCATAAACCTATTGAATTATTCTCAATTCATTACAAAGGTTTAAAAAATTATAGGAATCCAATAATGGTATGATGGTACAACAATTAATTTGTGACCAATGCAAGATGGTATTACTAGAGAAGGATTCAAAGCATTTGAATGACGAAAAATTTCCGATAACTGCGGAGGAAGCTATGATGATTGACAGGGATCACAGAGGTCATGAATGCCATATTGAATTGGTTGAAAAATTTGCATAGAATCACTCAAACATAAACAAATACCTTTAATTAGAAATAAACACAAAAAAGATTGGCAATGAAAAAAATTTTGATGATATCGATGATTAAAAAATGTTATCCCTCGGAGCCAAATAGAAAAAACAGTGGGTATATGAATGGTCATTTATCCAAAAAATTGGTAAAACAAATATCGTACTAAATCTACGATCCAAAGAACTCTGCTTTGTGTTCCTCACTACAAAAATAATCGATTTTTTTTACTCCCAGATTTGAGTCACCATCAACATGAGGCCAAGCCTCAGTGTGTGCTATTTCTCGGCCGCATAACGCACAATGAATTATCCTTTCGTCAAAATCCTTATCACCATCAAGATTATTCACGGATTAATCCATTTGAACTGGACCTTATATAATCTAGATTGCTAAACAAAGAATTTATGTAAGATAACCAAAGAAGATAGATATATTGTCTTTCTTTGGAAATGCATCAGGTAATAATAGTAAGAAACGAGACAAGTACAAAGAATTAACACTTGCGATAAAGCAAATTGTACTTGAAAGATCAAAGTATAGGTGTCAGGAATGTTCAAAGAAATTATCTGGAACAAATCAACCCAATTTTATCCATATAAATGGATCAAAAAAGGATAACAAACCAGAAAACTTGCGAGCTGTTTGTCCTGAATGTTATGAAGGTAATGCTCCGAAGAATAACGGAAATATGTTCTCTTCAATCAAAAAAATATTTTCAAAACCATAGACCCACTCTTAAAACTTTTTTTTAAGAAACTTTTTCGATTTCTAACAGGTAATAGGTCTAGCTCAAGGTAATTGAGGCTTTCATGAAAGGATGTAATGTACAAAAGTAATCGTACTTTGATTCGGTTAGAGCTGACGTATCAAGGACGTATTTCTTATCGGTCATTATCAATGATGAATCAAAGGATTTGCCATCATCAGCGAAACTAGTCACTGTATGTGGAACATTGTCTAAATTAGTCCATTCTATAGCTTCGCCTTTTTTTGCTTCAATTATTGCGGGTTCATAGGCTGGATTTCCCTGACCCGAGGCACCTGCAGGGATGGTGGCAGAAATAATTGTAGTATTAACCACTTTGGGTATTGTTGAGTTTTGAGAGTCAACTTCCGTATTTTCATCCTCTGATGTAGCAGTAGCTGGTGCGGCCAGCCATGCAGTAGATATTATCAGTCCCGATCCTATTATCATAACAACTACGCATGCAGCAGCTATTTTCAATAAATGAGCAGTTTTCCTGTAAGAAGCGATTATTATTATTAGTGATGGAATACTTATTGTAAGAATAATGGCGACAAACGAAAGTATTGAAGGAACTTTGGTGCTGACTTGCACAGCCCCGATGATTCCAGCAGTTATGAATAGAATCAATATTATGGCTACTGCAGTTTTTGATTTTTTTGAGGTAGGAAAACCATCCTTAAAGAGCCCAGCACTCAAAAATATTAATCCAAAGAACATTAATAAGATTGAAACGGCGTGCATCCCATCCATAAAGGTTTTAGCGATTCCAGAAAGAGCTACGGCTACTCCAATAGCACCAACAGCTGTTAAACCAGCGCCTGGCATGAGCAAGTCCCAGTCTGTCATAAATATATTAAAAGGTGAATATGGTATAATTAATAGTTTCTTTATTTTAATTCATAAAAACACGTTTCTACTTTAAAGGCAGGTAACTGATGGCAAATGAATCAACTTACTATAGCGCTCAGAGTTAGTCAACTATTAACATTAGATCAGATTGCCAATATGAGTAATCCACATGAGTCGTGCGCTCTGCTACTTGGCAAGAGGAAGGAGAACGTCTATGAAGTCGAGGAGGTAATCCCCGTGAGTAACAAGTATTCATCTGAGGTCAGCTTTGCCATAGATGAAAATGAATTATTGAAAATTTACAAACATGCTGAATTATCAAACACTTCGGTCGTGGGGATATTTCATTCACATCCTTCCAAGCCTTTTCCATCAGAAACCGACAAGACCTTCATGGAGATTAATCCCATACCATGGATAATCAAATCCACAATAACTGATGAGATGAGATGTTTTATTTTCATTGATGCATTAAAAGGAAAAATTGACGGTATCGAAGAAATTAAGATGATTGTTGTCAAGGACTAATTCTTGAAGTATCTCTTGGGTATAAAACTGCCTCTCTAATATTATTCAGACCTAATAATACCATCATCAATCTATCAAATCCCAGCCCACAACCCGAATGTGGTGGCATCCCCCACTCAAAAACTCTCAAATGATCTTTAAAGTTTTCAGCTGATAATCCTTGCTCTGCTAGTCGACTTTTTAGTTTCGACACATCATGTTGTCTGGTCCCTCCAGAAACCAGCTCAAGATGACCAAATTGCAAATCAAATGATTTTGACAAGGCAGGATTGGATTCCTTCTCGTGTATGTAAAAAGGCTTTAGATTTAGTGGCCAATCAACGATGAAATAGAACTTGTCAAATTTTTCCCCTAACTTTCTTAAAGAAGAATCAGATAAATCATCCCCAAAGGTAACTTTTTCTCCAACACTAGTTAATTCGTCCAAACATTTATCGTAACTTATCTTTGGAAATGGTATTGAAATTAAATCGTTTAAGGTGTTTTCTTTAAAGAGCGGATTCTCATTGTCAAAATAATTGGAATCTCTCATATACACGAGAATTTTCTTGATTAATTCTTCCATTAAATTCATTATATCATAATAATCAAGGTAAGCTGCTTCTAGATCAACACTCAAAAATTCATTGAGATGTCGAAGAGTATGGGAATTTTCAGCTCTAAAATATGGTGCTATTTCAAACACACGATCCAATGACAATACCAGTTGTTCCTTATACAACTGAGGGCTTTGAGCCAAAAATCCTTTTCGTTTGAAATAATCAAATGAAAAAAGGTTTGATCCTCCTTCGCTCGCACTTCCAATGATTTTTGGTGTATTCACCTCTATGAACTTGTTTTCAGAGAAAAAATCTCGGATTATTCTCAAAATATTAGAACGAAGGATAAAGATATTAGAAATTTTGGGGTTTCTCAAATCCAAAGCTCTACTGTCCAACCGGGTATCCAAATTTGATTCAACCCTGCCAGTTGGATCGATAGGTAGAGAGAGAGAAGCGTGTGAGAAAACAAAAATTTCCTTGACTTTAATCTCGATTGGAAAATTCTTAGATTTTGTACCCTGCACTACCCCAGTCATTAAAATATTACTCTGTCTAGGAATAGATTTAGCTTTTTGCAAATTCTCCCCGACCAAAACGGTTTGAACCAATCCGGTTACATCTCTAAGCAATATGAATCCAAGTTTACCGATATCCCTGAAATCCTCAATCCACCCCGCAACCTTAACTTCTGAACCTATTGGCAACTCTTGTAATTGAGATGTGAAGTGAGTTCTTGTATTGCTGTTTGATTCATTCTGAGCTGATTGAGCCATAATAAATGAAATCAATCAACTCCTTTTAATAAACTACCTGTTCAATAGTGGGAGTCAAATTAAGTTTTCAATCAAACTCAATTATGAGATCGATTTGTCTGACTGCCATGGATATCTTTTTAATAGTTTCTAACATCTTTTCATCTACTCCTTTAGAATTCTTTTCCAATACAACCCTTGTTGACTTACTCCCATCCGGTAACCAGACAAAATTTACACTTTCTAACTTTAGAGGATGAAATAGATTATCTAGAAATCTTCGATCATTAGAATCAGATTCAATTATCCAAATATCTTTCTGGAATGATTTATTTATGAGATCACTAAGATCGTTGTTTGAACGGATTAGCCTAATATCAGAACTCTTGAGGATTAGTATATGTTCATTTTCAATTTCTTTTGCCGAAACTAACGTCATTTTATTTATGTTTGAATTTTTTTGAGCTAGTCTTGTAAGAACTATAGAGCTCTCAACATCCGATTGAGTGATCTGGCCTGACTCAAGTTTGCTTTCACATAAGTTACACAAAATACCTGTTTTAGCATCAAAAGCACAAATTGGGGTTTTCAGTACCACTTTAAACTTAATAAAAGAATACACTTAAATATCTTTGATTTTTCTTTATATGAATCATCTGTATCCTGAGAACCGTGAATCAAAAGTTCATTTTTTCTTCATAAATAACTAAGTAGGAAATTTTAACAAATTATTTAAGACCGGATCAAACTTTATGACAGATCAAGATGCATTCAAGCTAAAGCCGAGATGAAGCGTCATTAGCATTTTGGCAAATATTTAAGATTATTGGGCAATTTGACATTAGTAGTGGTAGTAAGATAGGGTTCATTAGTAGAGGTGTGTCTAAGTGCAAATACCCTTACCCTAATCCCATTTGCTATAGTAAAATACATGTTCTCTCGGGACCATATCTTTTCGGCAATAGTTTTAACATCAAAAATATTTCCATTAATTCCTACTTGCACTATGAGCCCTTGTGCGTTTTTTTTGACACAGGTTATGAGTAATTCGGTCATGAATCCGGAAATCAAAATAAAATGGCCTGATCACCAATAAAATCGTTTAACACTAACTCAAATTTGAGACCAATACACAAAAATATTATAAAGCAAACAAGAAAGTAAATTTATGACGATTAACCAAAAGCCTAATGCTGCATAATAAGATAAGAAAGTAATTTGAAATGAATGAGAGAAACAAAATCAATGGAAACAAGATTGACAAAAGTGTAAGTGGAGCATTAGAAGTCAATGATCTCTCTATAGTTTATAAAACCAGATCAGGAGTTTTGAAGGCCGTAGATAAAATTTCGTTCAAGATGAAAGATACCCAAGGTATCGGCATAATAGGGGAATCGGGATCAGGAAAGAGTACACTAGGTTATGGACTCATGAGATCATTGGCAGAAAATGGGTCCGTTGTATCAGGAAGTTTCATCTTCGAGGATCAAGATATTTTGAATATCTCAGAAAAGGATTTCAATGAGAAATACAGATGGAAGAAAATATCTATGGTGTTTCAAGGTTCAATGAACAGTCTTGATCCGGTGTTTACCATAGAAGATCAGATGAAGGAAATTTTGTCATCTCATAGGAAAAAAATATCTAGTAAAGATCGTATTTCAATCATCAGATCTGCTCTTACTGATGTAGGATTGAATCCTGACTTTGTTTCTAAAAAATACCCGCATGAATTGAGTGGCGGAATGAAGCAACGCATAGTAATAGCCAATGCATTATTGTTGGGACCCAGAATTCTAATCGCAGACGAACCAACTACGGCATTAGATGTAGTGATTCAGTCACAAGTTTTGCAATTATTAAAAAAATTAAGAGAGGAAAAAAACATGAAAATAATAGTCATAACTCATGATATGTCACTGATTCCAAATTTAGTAGATAGAGTAATGATAATGTATGCAGGGCAAGCTGTTGAAATATCAGATGTCAAAACAGTGTTTGAAAAACCTTTGCACCCATATACCCAAGCACTTATTCAATCAATACCTAACATAAGATCCTCAGAGAAATCCATCAAATTCATAAAAGGAGACCCCCCTAATTTAACAGAAATAGGAGAAGGTTGCCGGTTTATAGATAGATGTCCCCATGCATTTGGAGATTGCAAAAACGATCCACCTGATATTCTAATTGGTAATAATTTGGTGAAGTGCTGGTTGTATAAAAAATAACCGTTGATTTCATGTCATCTAAGCATTTTGACCTTAATTGTTCCGTGAATATTTTTTATAGATATTAAGTTTATATCTCAAAATATAGAATAATAAACATTAATGCAAGCCCTTCTAGACGTTCGTAAGATCAGACAGGATTTTCCCATTTTAAATAGACGGCTAAATGATGGAAAAAGATTGGTATATCTAGATAATGCTGCAACTACTCAAAAGCCCAATGAAGTTATAGATGCAATTTGTAGATATTATTCTGAGTATAATTCCAATATTCATAGAGCAGTTTATCAAATTGCTGAAGAAGCTACGGAGGAATATGAAGGAGCAAGGGAGAACGTTAGAAAATTCATAAATGCAAAATACCAAGAAGAAATTATTTTTACGAGAAACACCACCGAGTCAATCAATCTAGTAGCTTACTCATGGGGAAATGCCAACATTAAGAAGGGAAATACAATACTACTGACCGAATATGAACACCATAGTAATATCGTTCCTTGGCAGATTCTATGCAAAAGTAGAGGAGGAAAAATCAAATACTTAGAGGTAGATGAGGATGGATATCTAGACCTAGAGGCTTTGGAGGAACTTTTGTCAAGGAAAGGTGATGGAAAAATTAAGTTGGTATCTCTTAGTGAAATGTCAAACGTATTAGGAACTATATTTCCAGCCAGGGAAATTATCAGAATTGCGCATGAAAAAAACATCCCTGTTGTTTTGGATGGTGCCCAGTCCGTTCCACATATGAAAACAGATGTCCAACAAACAGGATGTGATTTTTTAGCATTTTCAGCTCATAAAATGCTTGGCCCTACTGGCGTGGGAGTGTTGTACGTCAAAAAAGCAATATTAGAGCAGATGAAGCCATTTATTTCTGGTGGCGATATGATCAAAGAGGTACATAAAGAAAACACGATATTTAATGATCTGCCTTACAGATTTGAAGGGGGAACGCCAAATATTGCTGATGTAATTGGCTTTAGCTCTGCAATAAAGTATCTCAATAGGATAGGGATGGATAATGTACGTGATCATGAATTAGAAATGACCGCCTATCTTCTTAGCCGAATCCAAGAAATAAAAAATATTAAAGTGTATGGTCCCAAAATTGCAAAAGATAGAGGAGGCCTTGTCTCATTTAACATCGAAGGAATTCACCCTCATGATTGCGCTACAATATTAAATGATTTTGGCATAGCCATTAGGTCAGGACATCATTGTGCCCAGGTGCTGATGGAAAAGCTTGATATTGTAGCTTCGTCTAGAGCTAGCCTATATATTTATAATACTAAAGAGGAAATTGATATATTAATAGATGCTTTAAATCATGCTAGGAGGATATTCAATATATGAGTGAAGATATTTACAGGGAAATGATACTAGACCACTATAGGAATCCACGAAATAAGGGAAAGATCGAGGATCCGGATATAAGAATAAATGATAGTAATCCACTCTGTGGTGATGAGATTTCAATTGATCTTAAAGTTGAAGGGGATATAATTAAAGACATAAAGTTTGATGGGAGGGGATGTGCTATTAGCCAGGCTAGTGCCTCGATGTTGACTGAAATGGTTTCAAATAAACCACTAACAACAATAAAAGATATCACAAAAGACGACGTACTCGAAAATATTGGTCTGACAAATTTGGGCCCTGCTAGGATAAAGTGTGCTTTACTTTCCTTAAAAGTTCTAAAACTAGGAATGGTAAAATATTATGTCGATAGGGATCCATCATCAGCTGCTCAGATGAAAGATGAATCCAAAGTCTTTTAACAAATAGTAAATGATCGTTGAATTAATTCTCAGAAAGCAGAAACGAACAGTTTGCTACTAATTTATGGTGAATAAAAAGATTCAAATAAAACAGATAAATCCTTATTGGAATATCAAAATATCTTTTATTTTTCTATTTTTGTTTATTTTTGTTATTACGAGCGTTCTTGCAGTCATAGGGGTAACAGGTAATTTAGATGAAATAGTGACAAAATTTATTAGTCAAATAAGAAGCCAAACATTGGATACAGCATTCATTATCATAACTACCACATCAGATACTATTAATTTAATAATTGTGGGTTTTATTCTTACAATTATAAAGAGAACTAGAAGATTTGGTATGATTTTGTTGATTACCTTGGTTTCCGTTACCATTTTAGTAACTTATATCAAACCCTTGTTTGCAATTGAGCACCCAAGTGTCGATTTTAAACCATTAGCAATACTACCAGATAAATTTACTCTCGAACGGGATAGTTTTATGCCTTTTGCCCAAGACTACTCATACCCCTCCAATCACATCGCTTCAGCAGCCGCTTTCAGTTTTATTGTGGGTGGATTGTCCTATAAAAATTCGTCTAGGTTCGCAATAGCATTTTTAATATTTTTCCCAGTGCTAATAGGTTTCACGAAACTGTATCTTTTTCAACACAACTTTATAGATTTGGTAGGTGGGTATTTTTTTGGTTTGGTAATAGTTACGGTAATAGTAAAGGCCCTAAAAGCCAACGAGGAACAAAGAATTAACATTGTAGATTCTAACCAAAGGGATTAATGCTAGTGGTAACAACATGACTTTCTGTTTTATAATTCATATTCTAAAGACGATAGAACGATAACATAATTTCATTTGAATCGATTTGTTAACGCTGGATCTAGTAATAACCAGCCAAAGTGTGAATCATCGTGAACATATCGGTAATCCTTAATATTTGGCCTTAATTTTAAAGACCTGATTCCAGATAACAATTCGTTTTGAAGTTGCAATCCCAATTTTCTTGAAATATCATTTGCTTTTGGGGATTCAATTGACCTTGGTAACAAAATCTTATAACTAAAATTATGAGTGGAATAACATTTGGCATAATGATTTAACAGTTTCTTAGATACGGTTGAAACAGCTTTATAACTATCTATCTTCTCCGTATAATCTGCGGAAAAGCGTTTTAGAAATTCAATATTTACCAAACAAATATTAGAATATTAATAATACTATTAATATACATTCTGACCGAAAATAAAGATTAGTTACTAATGTTACTGAATAAAGGTAAAGTAAAAAAAATTAGAAAAGTATTATTTTTTTGATTAAATTTCTTTCTTCAACGTGGCTTTGAGTCTGTTTAACTAGTAGATAATGATTTAATCGAGGATTCTATTTTTTATTTTCTTTAGGAGCGGAGTGATCTTTTTTCTTATCCGGTTCTTTTGATTTTTTGTACCCATAAGAACCCTAATTTCCAAATGTTAAATAGTGTATGTTTCTCCTCAGTAGAAAATAGTATAATCAAAAAAGCAAAAAGATCACTAAACGATTCGTTTCGTCTAGGTTTCTAAACATTTTATTTTGAAAAAGATCAATCTGTCTCTTTATAGGTTTCATGGATGAGCACATGCTATTATTATACCAGTCAAGATGGATTTAGTGAGTCTAAAATGGGCAATCAATCATAGAATTTGAAAGCTAACACATTCATTTAGTGGTTATTAAAAGGATTGTATGCGGCACAAGGGAACTAAAATCCAAATATCAAATCAATTTGGTTTCTTGGCTAATTGAAGCCTGTTTTTGTGCTTTGCAATTAGGAGAGCAGAAATGAACAAAATAGGTAAAATAATGTATCGCGGGTTTATCTAGTATATAGGATCTAATTATTTGAAGCAAAGTCCCCCCCTTGCTGTTCTGTTAACATTATACCAAAGTTACGTTGAAGGGGTCAAATTGAAAGTATAGCCAAGTGGTGATTGACAAAAAAATATTTGATTGTAAAAATTAACACATCGTGCGAGAACCTAACTTTATTTTTGATAGATTGGTGTCAATAATAGCACATTAGGTATCTGTAGAATAGCTATAAAATATTCAATCAATTTCTGACTTTGTCTAATTAACTCTATCCATCTCTAAAATATCAAATTACGGTAGTGACTTTTTGATTAAATTTAAATATATCAAAATTTTTCCCTCTAGTATAATGACAAATAATACTAACGAATTTGCCTCGACTAATAATCCCTATCAAATGGCTTTGAAGCAGCTTCAAGAAACTGCAAAAATTATCAATTTAGATGAAGGTATCCACAAGATACTTGCGAAACCAAAGAGAATCTTAACCGTATCCCTACCTGTCATAATGGATGACGGGAGGATAGAGGTTTTTACTGGGTTCCGCTCTCAACACAATGATGCAAGGGGTCCATTTAAAGGTGGAATCAGATATCATCCTCAAGTAACCATAGAGGAAGTAATGGCACTTTCTATGTGGATGACTTGGAAATGTGCTATAGTAGGGATCCCGTTTGGTGGGGGTAAGGGAGGCATTATCTGTAATCCAAAGAAAATGTCAAACTCAGAGTTAGAAGGGATGACAAGAAGATATGCGTATGCTATATCCGACATTATTGGACCCTACACTGACATTCCGGCACCAGATGTATACACTGGAGGTCAAGAAATGGCATGGATTATGGATACTTACTCTACCCTCAAGGGCAATCATGGAGAACCTGCAGTAATTACTGGGAAACCACTCTCTATAGGCGGATCATTGGGTAGAACTGAAGCTACTGGAAGAGGACTATCTTTTACGGTAAGAGAGGCTGCCAAAAGACAAAATATAGATATGAATGGGGCAACAGTAGTCGTACAAGGGTTTGGTAATGCAGGACAGTATGCAGCTCAATTGGTTGAAGAGCAGGGTGCAAAAATTATTGCTGTTTCTGATACGCAGGGAGCCATAATCAACAAGAATGGATTTAGGTCTAACGAATTAATTAAATTTAAATTAGAAAATAAATCGATCCGTGGCTTCCCTGGGTCGACTGAAATAAGTACTGATGAATTATTAACCACAGAATGTACTATTTTGATCCCAGCCGCGCTCGAGAATCAGATTACTAAGGACAACGCATCTAGAATTAAGACCAAAATTGTTGCTGAAGCTGCAAACGGTCCGACTACCCCCGAAGCTGATAAAATTTTTTATGAAAACAATATTTTGGTTATCCCAGATGTATTGGCTAATAGTGGTGGAGTGACAGTATCATATTTTGAATGGCTCCAAAATCTGAGGAGAGAGTATTGGTCTGAAGCTGAAGTAAATGAGAGATTAGATGTAATAATGACTAGAGCATTTGGCGAGGTATATGAAGCGCATCAAAAATATAGCACAAACATGCGTACAGCAAGTATTGCCTTGGCAGTCAATAGAGTAGCTGAAGCCATAAAGCTAAGGGGAATTTGGCCCTAATTACTAACCGGCTTTAGATACAAACAATTTGATCTGATATAAGGCCTGAAAAATAGATCAGTTTAGAAAAATCAAGTCATTATTTGACTCCTTTTGGCCGTATTGGCCGTATTATTAATATGTTTAATAGGTTTGAATCGCGATATTTCAAAAAAATGAAAAGAAATAAAACAGAATTGGATTCTGGATTCTTGAATAGCTGAAAAAATTACTCAGTAGAGAATGAGTGACCACATGAGCAGCTCTTTGTAACGTTTGGATTAGATATCTTAAACCCTGATCCCATCAAGCTTTCAATGTAATCGACTACGGCTCCATTTAAGTATTTTTGACTATAATTATCTACTAATATTTTAACTTTGTTTTGTTCCAATATTACATCATCTTCATCTGGATTTTCTTCAAACCCCATTCCATAGGATAATCCAGAACATCCACCGCCAGTGACATAAACTCTCAAATAGAGACTATCTTTTCCCTCTTGTTTCATAAATTCTGTAACCTTT
Source organism: Candidatus Nitrosopumilus sp. (assembly GCA_013694585.1). Classification (GTDB taxonomy): domain Archaea; phylum Thermoproteota; class Nitrososphaeria; order Nitrososphaerales; family Nitrososphaeraceae; genus Nitrosocosmicus. The sequence continues at coordinate 22,803 of JACDCB010000077.1, forward strand.
TCTGCAGCTTTTGCTGTAACATCAATGATTTTAGGTTGTTGTACACTTTCCATGATATAGTATAATTGGTCATACAAATTTAATAAGGTTTGCCTATAAATAAACCAAAAAATAGAGATGAACCTTGTAAAAAATGGGTCTACTTAGGTGAGTTTGATAAAGCAGACCATTTGGCTAATGAACTAGCTGCTATACTCCAGGTATTTACCGATTGATATACTGGCACATTATTCTCCTCTAATCTGTTCGCCATTTTTTGAGTAAATGGACCGCCCAATGCTCCAACAAGGATGGACTTTTTCCCTTGCCTATTAAATTCGGCCAGAATATCAACTATTTTCTCCTCAAGTGGATCGTCCTGAAATACGAACCATGGCATTACAATATCGACATTGGGGTCATCCATAAATGTCTGGATCGCAAATTTATAGTCGTCAGCATTTGCTGATCCTGTGACATCACATGGATTGCCGATTACGTAAGTAGCGGGATAATGAGACTTGAATGATTTCATACTTTCTTCACTTAGGTTAGCTACCTGTAACCCCAATCTCTCAAATTGATCAATGGCTGCAATTATCGGCCCGGCACCATTCGTAACCATTGCAACTCTATTTCCCTTTGGTACTGGTTGCCATGAAAGGGCTTTAAGGGAAGCAGTCAGTTCATCGTAGCTGTCCACTGAAATTATCCCATTTTGTGAAAAGGCACCCTTCACAACGCTATATGTTCCTCCTAGAGAGCCAGTGTGAGAAGCAGCTTGTTTAGCACCTCTTGTAGTTCGCCCATTTTTGAATACTATTATCGGCTTTTTTCGGTCAGAAATTACCTTCTTAGCAGTGTTTACAAACTTTCGGCCATCGCCCAAGCCTTCAACATATAATCCAATAACCTTGGTTTGAGGGTCCTCGGATAGATACCAAATCATGTCAGCTTCGTCTACATCAGATCGGTTTCCATAAGAAACCATTTTGCTCATCCCAAAAGGAAATGAATGTTCCATAAACGCGATGCCTATAGTTCCACTTTGCGACAAGAATGCTACATTGCCGTTTTTAGGTCTAAGCATACGTTCATGCCCCTGGAATGCGCAATCAAGCCTATTCTCGCCGTTGAACATTCCAATGCAGTTTGGTCCAATAATCCTAATATTTAACTGAGATGACAATTCCTTAACTTGTTGTTCAATAGCTGCTCTTTCCCCTCCTAATTCTTTTCCGCCTCCGGAAATGATTACAACATTGTGGATTGATTTATCGCCACAAATCTTCAACAAATCAGGAACAAATTTTAAATCTACAGTAACAACCACTACGTCGATAGGATCCTTAATATCATTTAGACTCTTGTATGCTGGTACTCCCATTATTTCGGGATAGCCTTTTGCATTCACAGGGTACACCTTTCCTTTATAGTCATGCTTTACCAATGTTTCAAGCACAGAGTTTCCGATCTTTCCTATTTCAGGGGAGGCCCCTATTAATGCGACAGATTTTGCATTAAAAAACAAATCCATGTTAGTTGAATTTGGTTCAATTTTAGAAACAACATCATATTTAGGACGTTCTGATAAAATAATTTTTGCATCAGCTACAAAATAACTGTCCGGATATACAATCACAGGATTGAAATCTATGCTTTCATAATAAGGCGAAATATCGTATCCTAATTTTCCTATATTGAGTAAGGCATTAGTCAACATTTCCATATCTATCGGATCTGAACCACGATATCCTTTTAACAGCATTTTACCCTGAAGTTCTTCTATCATTTCTATTGCATCTTCTTTGGTAAGAGGGAGAACCCTAAACGAAACATCTTTGAATAATTCAGTGAATATTCCTCCAAGACCAACCATCATAACAGGGCCAAACTGGGGATCGTTTTGCAAACCAACAATCATCTCAACCCCTTTGGGGACCATTTTCTCAAGTAGGACCCCCTTTACATCATAATCCTTTGATAGTCTATCATACATATCATTAAATGCAGATTTAACAGATTCTTCATCTTTAAGATCAATCTTAACTCCTCCTACATCAGTTTTGTGCAAAATTTGTGGGGAGACTATTTTTGCCACTAATGGAAAACCCAATTTTCTTGCTTCAGTGACTGCTGAGTCAACATCCTTAACCAAAGCAAACCCAGGAACGCTAATATTATATTCAGAAAGAATGCCTTTAGCAATTTCTTCGGTAATGACTTTGGTCTTATTCTTAAAAGAATCCTCAAATATCGATTTGATTTTGTTTTGATCTGTCAATGAATGTTCTTTATTCGATTCGGTTTATAATTTTTCTTACTTTAAATCCTAAATTTTGAATTTTTAGAAAGGAATTCATTTTTCACCAAAACAAAGATCATTTTGATATTTTAGCAATATGCATGATAAAGCAGAGTCATGAAATGATTATTTATAAGCAATCACAATTATGGCCCCTCCCAGCATCTTTTTTTTGAACTCTACCTTGGAAAATGTTTTTAATAACAAGTCATTTAGCTCTTTGTTTCTTGGCCACCTAAGAAAAGTACCGTATAGTGTACGAAAAGGTAATCCTTCCCTACCAGCGACTAAAAATGCCATGATTACAAGGAAATACTTTAGATAGAAGGATACAAGATAGCGGGCCAAAAAATTATCAGGTTTTCCGAGATCAACAATTAATAACCTTCCATTTTTCTTTAAAACCCGGTGAATTTCTACAAAGGAATCATTCAAAGCGATAGAATCTCTTATGGAATAACCACATAGAACAGCATCAAATGTATTAGACTTGTAAGGAATCTTTTCAAAGATGCCACTGCATAAAAAATAACTATTATTGTAATTCTTAAATTTGCTTTTGATTTCAGCCAACATTTCGGGAATAGGATCATAAAAATTTATAGTAACATTCTCAGAGACGAAATCCAGAACTAGTTTTGACATGTTGCCATATCCAGAGCCCGCATCGAGTATATGATTTCCAGGAAAAACGCTTTTCCTTATTCCTTCTTTTCGAAACTGATTGTCTTTTCCCAATGAAATAGCACTATTTACCTTATCATAAACAGGAATAATATTCCTAAGTACCTTAATCACTTCTTTCCAATATAAATTGCCCAATCCAATATCCTTCAATGTAAAAAGTATAAGAAAACCAGATATTGAATTTTTGTATCAGCCCAGATCATAAAGCTATTAGTCAAGAAGCCATCAATAGACTTGGAGTGAAGGTCGGGGACAACAAGAGGATCATTAGGATGGATACCTTAAAATCAATTATCGTGGGATTTTCCTTTTTTGACATGGATGTAAGAAAGATCTATGACAAGCTAAAATCAGATGATAAAACTATCAGCATAATATTTGTTAATTCAAAATTGGTTTATGGGTGGGACCATGTACTGGGAATCTTAAAGATAATTAACGAGGAGGAAAAAAGAAATATCAAATCGGACATAAAAAACGTCGAAATTGAATTTTTACTTAGAATATGCTACACAAATCAAATAAAAGATGCCCTAAAAGCAAACTTTGGAGATAGCAAAAATAAAACTTTTGTTGTAGTGTTGATTTCTAAATTTGGAGACAATTTGAGTAATACTCTCGGTACTCTCATGTCCTACGGTATTGAAGATAGTAACTTGATAGTTCCTAATACCACAAAGAAGGACTACATCCTCAATTACTTCTTTAAAGACAAATTCAAAGGCAATTCACATTTATTATTAAATAATGAAGAAAAATATTTGAAATTCCTTGTTGAGAAAGCAGCGATATCCCTAAATTAAGTGATGTTGGAATTGAGACTGCATTCTTGTTACCATAATTTAATTTAACTCTATTCTGAAACTCTTTTTTCAGTCATCGAACTAAATATCATCTCGGAGCTGATAACAGATATTCCTGAATATTTTCCAATAATCTCCACAAGCAGAATCCATGCAGGATTGGTCAAATTTACAGGATAATTCAAATGAGGTCCCACCGAATCTATAATGTCTTTTTTATTTAATTTGGTATGTCTTTTTTCAACCAGAATTTTTACAGGTCCTTTGTTAATAATTTTCTCTTTAGCCAAATTGAGCAAACAATTTCTAATTTCTTCGACCTCGGTTAACACCACCTTCTGGATGGGAACAAATCTAAGCAAATTCCGAATCTCCCATGGTGAATCTTTTACCTTTGCCCTCAAATATGGTACAAAAAGTTCTGAATCCTTTGAAGATTTTCCCACAATAAGGCCCGAAATATTAGTTTCGTGTACTTCCACTGCGGTTTCCCCAAAGTCGTAAAAGAGCCCTTCTAGTTCGTCCATTAAGTCATCCTCCTTGTATCTATATGTTGTTGCAAGAAAATTGAATATCATAGTTTACTCCGCTATACATTCCTAAGAGCTGCTAGGATTTTTTCCTTTGGAATAGCACCTTCCCTAATTATTTCAGGAAATCCCGACCCTGAAACATCCACTATGGTTGATCCACTATCGTTGCCAGATAATATTTCGTTACGAATTATGGCGTCGCATTTACCCAAGATAGTTTTATCAATGTCTTCTAATCTCGTTGAGGGAAGCTTTTTTGATATGTTGGCGCTTGTTCCCACTAATAATTTAGATCTAGTTAGGCTTATTAGATCTAAGATGCATGGACTGTTAGGAATACGTAATCCAATAGTATTATTTTCATTGTTAAATACATATTTAGACAACCCATGGTTTTCTTTCAATTTTAGAATTAGAGTCAACTTTCCAGGCCAAAATAATTTGTAGAGTATATTGGCTTGAGAAGATATATGAGAAATTCTTGAGACTATTCTCCAGTCATTTGTCAGTACTGGTAGCGACTTTTCCAATGGTCTTTCTTTGATACTATATAATCGTAAAACCGATTTATCCATGGTGGGATCGCAACCTATACCAAAAACAGTGTCAGTAGGATAGACAACCACGCCCCCATTATCAATAATTTCAGCGCATTTCTCTAGGTCGTCAAGTTTACTACAATCCATATAATAGACCAATATGTTAGAGAACTTGCAAATTCAATTTAACCTAACCTATTAGCCTTTACCTTAAAGTAAAAATTTTGAATTCAATATTCTTTTTTAAATTTCAAAAGAAATTAACATAGTGTAATAATATTGAAAAGATACAATTGTTTTAGAAAAGCATATATAGTTATATTGGTATAAATTGTCAATGCAATACAATATCGATGTTTTAGGATATGAAAACTACGAGAAGGTAGCAAGAATGTATGACCAATTCAAGCTTCAAAATCTAAAGGCATTAGATAGCAGTATTCAATCATCAGAGACGTGCAAAAAGCCGATAACTATTGTTTTTTGGGATATTAGTGGGTTTTCAAAGTTAACAAAGATGTTTTATTCGATGGATAGCGAAAATATCATACTAGAATTCTTAGAAGAATATTACAAGATTGCAAGGTGTATAATTGCACATAATAATGGAGTATGGGATAAAACAATCGGAGATGGCATCATGTCTTGGTTTGGGTTCTTTGAGAAGAATCTAGTAAATAGGCCTATAGGTAAGGATGATGGAGCCTTTGATGCTATAAATGCTGCAATTGAACTTAGAAATAGCTTTCAGAATTTAAAGGACAAGATGATTTCAGGTTGGAAAATAGATGGAATTAACCTAGACTTTAACATAAAGTGTGGCATTAATACAGGCCCAGCTCAGATAGGCCTTGTCTACGATCAGTTTACAGCCATGGGAACAAATGTTAATATTGCTAGTAGGCTCCAAGAATTTGCGAAAAGTGGTCAAATAATTATTTCAATCACAACAATGGAAAAGACATGTTCAAAAGGATTTGATTTTAGGAGGATTTCTGTTGATTCGAATAATCCCATAAAATCATTTGAAGACATCGATTGTTGTTATGAGATTTTATTCTAAAATAGAGAAAAGGAGATCAGAAGCATTGTCCGACGGTTTTTTATATACCAACTAACTTTCTCAAATATAGAATAACAAAAGTATTTTTATTTGAAAGTGCACTATATCATCAATTAATAATACAGATTAAAATGATAGAAAAAGAAAGTTTAGGTTTAAAGGGAAAGGGTATAAACGAGGTTTTTCTTAGCGAAAACAGAGACGAATTTGATAGCACTGTTAATGGTTATTACAAGCTGATTGGTGGTGAGAATGGCAGTTACAACAAAGAAACCAGTAGGAGGCTACGGGCGTTTGGGGAAGAATTGTTTGAAAAGAGATCGTATGAGAAATTTACTGCCTTTAAGGCAGATCATGATGATATGATAATAGGAAATCATTTAAGATTATTTTCATTTTGTGAACATCATTTGCTTCCATTTTTTGGGGAGGTTGCGATAGGATATATCCCAAATAACAAAATATTCGGGCTCTCAAAATTCCAGCGACTGGTGGACAAAGTATCTTCTAGACCTCAACTTCAAGAGAGACTCACCTACCAAATTCTTGAGGAAATCAAAAATAGACTTGAACCTAAAGGAGTAGGCGTTGTTATAAAGGCTATTCATACGTGCGTTTTTGCAAGGGGCACGCAATCAAGTTCAGCAGAATTTACAACCTCAGCAGTTGACGGGAGTTTTAAGGAAAACAACAACACAAAGCAGGAGTTCTTTTCAATAATAAATTCTGATGGTAGACTCAGACTGTGACATCCAGATTTATTAGATAGGTAAATTTGACATAATTTTTTTATGCACGCGCAGTCCGTAACCTAGTGACTTCTGCTAAAATAGTCATGATACGGAATTATCATTAGTTTTGGTAATTTCGTGGTGCATATATCATTTGGACACTATATTTAAGTCTACGATATATTTTAATTAGATAGGAGAGCGAGAAAACCTAAATTGATGTCTGCGGCCGCCAATGATGCAAATATAGAGTATATTGATTGGAATAATGCTTTTGAAATTTTAGATAAGGCTTATAAACTTGGTATTTTTGTCCTAATAATTGGTCCAAAAGGGACTGGAAAAACCACACTCGTTAGAAAATTCGCTAATCAGATAAATAAAAAACTATCCTCGGTAAATTTTAGCCTCAGGACTAGAGAATCACACCTAATTGGAACTAACACAATTGATAATGGTCAGATAAATTTTGTAAACGGAGTTTTGGTTCATTCTATGACGCAAGGGGATTTATTATACCTAGATGAGCTTAACGCGGCAGAACCGGATGTGCTGCTTCGACTGGACGAGGCTTTAGACGATAGAAGGCAGATTGTTTTGAAAGAATTTCATGGACAGACTATAAAGGCAACGGAAAACTGGTTTGTAATTGGGACCATCAATCCATTATCGCATGTTGGAACAAAAGAACTCCCACCACAAATTCTAAGCAGATTCCCAATTAGAATAATGCTGGACTACCCTCCAGAAGATACTGAAATGGATATTATCAAAAAACATGTTAAAGTAAATAATCAAAACGATGAAGAAAATATTAAAAGTGCAATAAAATTGGCTCACAATCTTCGGAAGGCAGCTTCTCTTGAAGAAATCTTTTATAGCCCTAGTTTGAGAGAAACGATTGCATATTCGAAATTGGTAACGAACAATACGAATCCAAAAGAAGCAGCTGAATTTGTATTTGCAAACGTTTACCATCAATGGGGCGAAATTGAGTACCGAAAGGTAATGGATATAATCGCATCTATATTCATTTAATTTATGTTGACAAAGTATGTCTATTTTTTGGAACATTAAAGACAATGACAATAATTCAAAGCATGTTGAATCTAATGATCAATATATTGATGAATCCTCTGATAAGAAAATAAAAAGCAAGGAATACAAGAAGAGGTCCGAATCGTTTTTAAGATTTGATGATCTTGATCTGGAGAATATCCACATCAGAAATGATGTATTGCTTGAGATTGCTACATTCTTATCTAGACGGTGGTCAGACAATTCTGAATCAACTATTCATATTTCAAGAGAAGGAAAAATCTCAACTAATTTAGACAAGAAAAGAATTACCCTTCCTGGATTGGATTATTTCTATGGTAATATTTTTCAAAAGTACAGACAATGGCGAACATTACTATGGTATGAATCAGTCAGATTAAAATATTCATTTAAGATTTTTGATACTGACGTCGTCTTTGGATTTGTATTTAACATTTTGGAGACAAAACGGATAGAAATATTGGGATTAGAAGAGTGGAAAGGTATGATAAAAGAAATTATATATTACGAAGGGCTATCCTGGCACAACAAACCCCTACTGAATTCACTCCATGGGAAAAACAAAGTTTTAGAAGCATTTTCTCAGTTCTTTTTGACAGGATATATAAAGGGTGAACTCTATGGTGGAGAAAATGAAAGAGTAATAAATGCATCAGAATATGCACAGAGCATTTTAAGAGATTATATAAAAAATTTCAAACTTAATAATAAAACTTATGACCCAATTAAGGACCAAAAGTGGTTAGAATATGAAACAAGACAGATAATTAAAATCCTTCAAGTTGATTCGCTAATGTCGGTCCCACCCATCCCTATTCTTATGCCAAAGAGCAAAGTAGGGCTTTCGATGAAACAGGAGGAAATACTATCACAAATTGAAAAACTAGTGAGGATAAAGACTAAGGAGATTGAAATAGAGAAATTAAAAAAAGAAATTGTCCAAGGTGATGATATCAATGAAGAGTTTAGAATAATAGTCAATGAGAGCAAGAAAAATGATAACAAAGGTTTTGAAACAACTGAAAACCTTTCTATTGCGATCCCAGATAACATGGGTGTTGACGAAACTGCCATTTATGATTTTGATTTAATTAACAAGGTGAAAACGGCCCTCAAGGAATGGAAAAGTGGATGGAAAGAAAAATATGATTTTAACGGAGACGAAATAGAAATTGAAAACTACATTGAAAAGCAGCCAAAAGTTTTCATTAGTGATAAGAAAATTGCTATAAATGTAAAAATATCGGTACTTTTGGATCTTTCAAGCAGTATAGAAGACAATGAAATGGAGTACAAAAAAGCCACAGTCGCACTATGTGAGGGATTAGAATATCTAGGAATTAAATTTTCTATATATGCTTTTAATACTGAATCTAGAACGGTTAAATGTTGGGTCATTAAACCACCAACAGCAAGATGGGGATCCATATATGCAAGAAGACTTATGCAAGTAAAACCAATAGGAGGAACGCCCTTGGCAGAGATCTACAGGATACTTCAGCCAAGCATTAGTGCATTTAAACCAGATATTTTCGTAACACTTACGGACGGTGAACCCTCAGATATGGATGCTGTGCGTTCAATAGTCCTGTCATACAAGAGAAGTGGTGTGAAAATGATTGCTATAGGTTTGGGAGCTGATTTGGGAGACGCGATAGGAATTGGATATAATTTGAAATACCTCAACTATCAAAGAATTTTAACGTTATCAAAAAAGAGGTTGCAGGATTTACCTAAAAAAGTATTGGGACTTTTAACTACAGAATGATGCAGTACTATAACAGGGGACTAAAAAAATAAATAAATAAATAAATTAGAATTCAAGATCAGGGTTATCTTTTTCTAGTTTTTTCCAATCCGACAAGAACGAATCCAGGCCCTTGTCTGTCAGTGGATGGCGTATCATCTTGTCTAAGATGTCTGGTGGAAGAGTAACGACGTCTGCCCCCATTTTTGCCGCTTCGATCACATGTAATGGATGACGAACACTAGCCACCAATAATTGGGTTGAGATATCGTAACTAGCAAATATTTGAACAATTTCACTTACCAAATTCAGACCCTCGGTTCCAATGTCATCTAACCGGCCAATAAACGGACTTACATAAGTAGCTCCGGCTTTTGCAGCTAATAACGCTTGATTTGCAGAAAAAATTAGTGTCACATTAGTTTTTATGCCCTTTTTGGTTAGTGCATGCACAACTTTTAGACCATCCATGGTCATAGGAATCTTTACAACCACATTATCCCCATACTTTGCTAATTTCAACGACTCTTCCATCATCTTCTCAAAGTTAGTCGCAACTACCTCAAGGCTTACTGGTCCCTTCACAATCTCTACGATTTTCTTCATGGTCTTAATGGGGTTGCCTTTTTCTTTTGAAAGTAAAGTTGGGTTGGTAGTGATACCATCTACGACTCCTAATTCATCGTATTTTTCTATAGATTCAACATTAGCAGTATCTAAGAAGATTTTCATTTTTTTTCACTCTTTTTTAGGGCGATCACATTTTTTACTATTTCCCCTGGAGACAAGCCATATTTATCTAAGAGTGAATCGATTTCTTCGTCTCTTGCAGACTCACCGTATCTGTCTCTAATTCCTATTTTTCTTACGAAAGTAGGGCATATTTCAGAGGTCACTTCTGAAATTGCAGACCCTAATCCCCCTATTATATTATGCTCTTCTATAGTAGCCAATGAGCCTGTTTCCTTCGTACATCTGTAAATCAAATCCGAGTCTATCGGTTTGATAGAGTACATATCGATAACCCTACAAGAAATATCATGATCCTTTTTCAATGTGTCGCTTGCCTTCAGTGAGGCTGAGATCATAGTTCCACATGAAAATAAACTGATATCGTTACCATCTTTTATTATTGTTCCTTTTCCTAATTCAAAGTCGGATTCCTCAGAATAGATTTCCTCAGTTGAAGGCCTGGCTAACCTTACATAGAATGGACCCGGAATATGCACTATTTTTTCAAGCAGTTTTTTGACTGAAATCGCATCGGCAGGTACCAAGACCCTCATATTTGGTAAAGATCTCATAATAGAGATATCTTCAATTTGTTGATGAGAGGCTCCATCAGGTCCCACGGATAAACCAGCGTGGGATACTACAATTTTCACGTCTAGGTTGGGATAGCAAATTGCATTTCTAATCTGATCCAAACACCTGCCTGGAATAAAAGCAGCATAAGTACTAGCAAAAGAAACTTTACCCGCGATAGCAAGTCCAGCTGCGATAGAAACTAAATTAGCTTCGGCTATTCCAACATTGAAAAGTCTATCTGGAAATTTTTCACCGAATTTTTTAGTTTTGAGCGAATCAGTAGTATCACCACCCACGCACACAATGTTAGAATGCTTACTACCTAAATTTACAAGGCTATCTCCGTATGCAGAACGCATATCAGAAAATTTAATATCACTAGTAGTCAAATGGTTCAATTCATAGTTCACCATTATGCATTATATCTTTTTTTTCAATATCAAACATTGTTGCAGCCTCGTCATTAGTGTTCATTTATCTCGATAAATTAAATTGTTCTATTATGTTCCTTCGGCCCTTAATCCAGTCTTCTTCAAGATTTAGAGACTGGGATTCATCAAGTAAACTCTTCTCTAGATAAGAATCGAGCAAAAATCTAGTATCCCTAATTCTCTTGTCAACATCACTATTACCAAATATTGCATTTCCCATTACAAATATTCTGCAACCGGCATCAAAGCACTGAGTTATTGTTGACGGGTCTATTCCACCATCAGCCTCAAAATAACCCTTAAATCCTCGCTCCCTTAGTAGGGGAATAGCCCTTTTCATCTTGGGTAAAATTTCTGGAATGAATTTTTGACCAGCAAAACCAGGATTTACAGACATTATGATAATGACATCAAGGTTATCAAGATAAGAGAAAATCCATTCTGGCAATTCGGTGCCAGGATTTACAGCTAGTCCAGGGCTAACACCGCTTGATATAAGTTTAGAATTGATCTTTTCAAATTCTTGCTCGTTACTACAAGCCTCTGCATGGACAGTTATAACATCACAGCCTGCATCGATATACTGATCCAAGACTTTGGCAGGATTTTGGATCATCAGATGAGTATCAAATGGCAATCTTGTCCCGTCTCGTAATTTCTTAACAGTATCAAAGAAAAAAGTTGAGTTTGGAACAAATTTCCCATCCATCACGTCTAAATGTATCATATCTGCACCGTACCGCTCGGCTGTTGCTATTTTTTGTTTCAAACTTTCCTCACCGATTCCATCTGCACCTGCTATAATAGAGGGGGAAATCATATACTCCCCTTCCAGTTCTCTTATTAACAACGGTAGATGTTTTTTTGAAGGCGCTTTCCCATGCCACTGAGGATTGTTAGCCATATGTTTTATACCGTTCCCTTTCACGGTGTTTGCTATTATTATTTTGGGCCTATCAACAGGCTTTTTTAAAAGTTCTGGAATCAGCTGTTCAATCTTATGACCATTAATTTCTACCACTTCCCAGTTAAACGAAAGCCATTTTTCTTTGATAGGGTCGATTGGCATAATCTCTTCGGTAAATCCATCTTGTTGAATCTTGTTTCTATCCAAGATGGCAATAAGGTTATTAAGTTTGAATTTTGCAGCAGCCATTGACGCTTCCCATATTTGACCTTCATTGGTCTCACCATCACCTAGGAGACAATACACCATATTGTCACGCTTGTCAAGCTTATTAGCAAGGCATATACCAATTGATACAGAAAGACCAATACCTTCAGATCCCCCAGAATATTCGATTCCCGGCACGCTGTGGTGCTTTTGCATCTCGCTAAATCTTACAGGATGTCCTTGTAGTCGTGAATTCAATTTTCGTAACGTCTTTATCTCATCCTTTGGGAAAGATCCAACTAGGGATAAAGTAGCATAATATCCCGGTGCCGAATGAGCCTTTGAATTTATGAAATAATCTCGATTGGGATTAGAAGGATTCTTAATATCATTATTCATTATCTGAAAATAAAGACAACCCATAATTTCGGCAGCCGAAAAGGATGCACCAGGGTGTCCTGATCCTGCTTCTGCTATGCCGGTTAAGGCTATAGTACGTAAATCCTTAAGTTTTTCCTTTAATTTCAAATACCTATTTATGTTGTACATATTATCAGCCTCTTCATTTTGGTCATGCCCACTCCATCTCAAACATCTCTGTATACTAGTTTTCAAATATCAAATAGATAAAAAGGTAGCTTCATTTAGAAAATGATTTTACATGTTTATTCCAATACTAGACAAAATCGCTTCCAAATCGCTCTTGGTAAGGCCTACTCCCATTCTGGCATCTCTACGATCTTTAATTGTGTTTTTGGAAAAGGCTATCAAAGTCGGTACTGCATTGATACCATATTTATCCCACAAAGGGTTTTCATCCTCGTTCAGTTTTACACCCCCAATAGGAATTTTTATATCGCTTAACTGTTTAACTGAATTTTCAAATATAGGTATAAAACTTTTGCAATAATGGCACCAATCAGCATAAAACAAAATTAAGGAATTTGCACTACTTGTGGCAGAATCAAGTTCGCTCTGGCTAAAGTCTTTCATGTTATACTTTTATAGATTTATGGTAAAAAATATTTGCAATAATACCTTGGACCAAATAATATTGTTTTTTTTCTTTGGTTTGTTTCGCAGTTCGTGGTGATTATTTTAGATAGAAAATTCAACATGAAAACAACGTATTCATCCACTAATAGTTCAGAAAAGAGGTTTAATAAAAGAATGATCAAAGTTTGACCTTACTTAGATATAGTTAGCATAACATGCTTATGAGTCATTATGAAAAACATATGTCGTTTTCATTTCATGCTAATTGAGTCTTAAGAAAAAAGATGGTAAATTGCCCATGTATCTATTTCGTGAAAAGATATAACTTATTATCCAAAACCATTTGTACTTTCGTTATCTTAATGGTTTACCGAATTCATCATTATCTAATGCACCTTTGAATACCTTATCGTAGCATGCTTCTGCGTTGTCGAGCGAGAAAGTTCCGTTATTGTTCGCTGTTCGTGTAACACAATTAAAATACCTCGTTAGAGCGTTAGCTGGTTCTACGACCATTAATTGTGCCAATATCAATACCGAGAAAACAATACAAGATACTTTTAAAGCATTTCTTAGATTTTGATTAATAATCATGCTAAATTATTCGCCTCCGAATTCGATATCTTCTTTAGCATCAGCACCATCATTAGATTGAGCGCTTCCTAGAAGAACTTCATTATAGCAACTTTTTACTTCATTTTTAGTTGGTTCCTTTTCAAAGTATGTATCTTCCTCAACCCCTTTGCTTGAATCTACTTTTTCATCTATGCAGTCATAAAATTGTGGTAATCCGCTATCTAAGGTCTGGTTTCCACTATTAATTTCTATCAAATCCACAGCTTGAGAGTATACCTTGTCTGTATTCAGGGGGATTCCTACGATACTTGAAACAGTAATCATAAGGGCTGAAAATAATAACGAATTTATCCAGAGATATTTCATCCTATAAAAAGACCGAAATAAATTATTTAACTAATTCTACAAAATTCTCCAAAGGATTTCTTAAGAACAAAGTTTGTTTAGTATTGCAAACATCAATCAAACTTTATTTCAATTGACTCTAAAATACTGATGATTATGCTGATTTTGAGTTTGACGCAAGTTTATATCAAAATAAAGTCAGTTATCTCCAGTTATGATATTAGTATATCAGCAATAAACCGTTGCAGTTTGAGAATTAGAAATATTGGACTATAGGAATGCAAAGCAATGTTTTCATCAAGAAGAATTCACAATATAGACCGAAGACCGCTTAAGATTTTAGGGGAGTTCGGAATGCATTCGATACATATTCGAGGTGAATAATACGTTTTAACATGTTGTTAGTCATAAATCGGCTTGGGGAGAATAAACAAGTCATCCAGAGGTTTCCTCATAATTTAATTTTTAAACGATGTTAAATAGAAATTAATATTCATATTGCAACCCGGAGTCATTATTTCAAACTATTGCTCGAAGAATTTATGACGCATAAAGTATATAATATAAATATAATCATGACTATAGTGTCATATTGATTTTTTTGTCCAAAATGAAATATTTCTGTTTAATTATGATATTTTTTGCTAGTTTAGTGATTATTCAATCCCCTCAAGCATTTGCTCAAAATCAAAGTCTAGAACAGCATCTAGGTTTGTTTGGTAATGGAAACAATTCATTGTTAAATGATATATTTAATAAAGTAAAAGATTCTGTTGTTCAAATAAGTACAGAATATCAAGCTGTGGATCCTTCAAACAGGCTTTATGATTCAACAGGTCCTAGCCCATTCACAATGAAGTTTGGCTCTGGATTTATTTATGACAAATCAGGCATCATAATAACGAATTACCATGTTGTTAGCTCTGCTACCAACATAATAGTTACATTCAACGATGGTAACAGTTACACCGCCAAAGTAGTTGGTGTAGATCCTTTTGGAGACATATCGGTATTGAAACTGGATAATCCAGTGGATGAAAAATTGATTCCGGTAACATTAGCAAACTCCTCAAACTTAAAGGTCGGGGATCCGGTTCTGGCTATTGGTAACCCATATGGGCTTGATAATACTTTAACATTTGGGATTATTAGTCAAATCGGTAGATTATTGCCAAACTCAGATTTGGGTTATTCAATTCCCAATGTAATTCAGACAGATGCTGCGATTAATCCGGGCAATTCAGGAGGACCTCTGATAGATCTTGACGGTAAAGTGGTAGGTATGAATACTGCGATATTTTCAAATACAGGAGCTTACACAGGGGTAGGATTTGCAATTCCTTCCAATGATATTCTTAGAATAATACCTTCCTTAATAGAAACGGGTACATATCAGCACCCATGGTTAGGCATATCAGGATCAAAGCTATCACCCACTTTAGCTGAAATGTTCGGACTACCCCCCAATTACAAAGGTGTATTAATTGAGAATGTTGTGCCTAATGGACCGGCAGACAAAGCAGGTTTGAAAGGAATGTTAATTCAAGGAAACAGATTTGGTGAACAACAAATACTAGATAAAGATATAATAATTGCAATAGACGGAAAACCTGTTTCAAGAATTGATGATATAATTTCTTCTTTAGACATATACAAGAAAGTAGGAGACAAAGTAAATTTGACCGTTAACCGCAACGGGCAAATAATAAACCTTGTTGCCACTTTAGAAGCTAGACTAGATTTGCCTTTGCAAGAAATTCAATCACAATCTGATCCCAATTATAACGACGCTCAGCCTTATACCCCGTTTCCAAATTTCAAACTACCACAACTTCCAGAATTTAAACTTCCGGATTTGCCTAATTTTAATATCCCTGGCTTATGATATATCAGGATGAACTACTTCCAGACTGAGGCTGAGCCAATATACTAATTATTTTATTTTAGAGCCCTAATCAATCAAAAATTTTAAAAGATTTTGTCAGATTGTTGCCGAGGAATCATATGAAATGAAAGGATTTTTCTTATTTAGATTTATAAACTTTCATTTCTTTAATTTGTAATAGATATATGTCTGAGAAGGAAAAGGAGAAGGAAAAGGCTTCGAACCCTATTGTCAAATTAGACAATATAAGTTACAGAAATGACTCAGAAGTTATTTTGGATAATATCTCCTTTGAAATAGACAGAGGAGATTTTTTAGGAATCATTGGACCAAATGGTGCAGGTAAAACTACCCTTTTTAAATGTCTGCTAGGGTTGAACAAAGAGTATACGGGCAATATAAGATTATTTGATAAAGACATAAGAAATCATGCGAAAGAGATTTATAAAAAGATAGGATATATCCCTCAGTCAAACAGTTTTGATCCCAGGTTTCCTGCTACAGTAAAGGAAATAATTCAATTAGGTTCTGTAGGAGGGAAGGCTTTTGATGAAAAAAAAGTAAAAGAATTGATAGAATTGACAGGTATAACTGAATATCTCAATAAAAGAATAGGCGATCTATCAGGAGGGCAACAGCAAAGGGTCATGATAACTAAAGCACTTATTCATGATCCAGAATTGCTGCTTTTGGACGAGCCGGATACAGCTATAGATGCAGCCGTATTGAAATTGTTCTATAAACTTTTAACAAAACTGAACAAGGAAAGAAAAATTACCATTATTTGGTCTTCACATGATCTCGATGCGGTGAGTTTGCTTTCAAATAAAGTGGCTTGTCTTTATCGGAAACTCTTTTTTCATGGAATTTCACAAGATTTTTTTAACAATGAAAGTAATCTCAAGACATTTGCTGAATCGTCAATGCATATCCATATAAAAAGCCATTCGCATTGATATTTTTATTTGGAAGGTTATTTCGATGACATAACATATAGCAATGTCTGTCTACTGAATTAAATTTTTGAAAAACGAGTTTTAATTTATGATTTGCTTATTTTTCAATGGAACGTGGAATTTACTCGTATGGCAACAAACCATAATGAAATAATGACGGAGTTGATTTTTTTGCGAGCAGAAAATAGTCGCGTTGGCTAATTCTGTTCAAGAACTAAGATAAAAGACATAATAACAAATCTACATTTATGATCTAAGGATATACAATAGAATTGAAAGAGAATGAAGCCTATGAGAATAAACCAAGCAAAACTAGAAGCATCACATTTAGACTCGAAAGCTCAGTTATAGAAGAATTACAATTTGAAGCTGATTACAGAGAAACATCTTTGAATGTACTTATTAATCAGATTTTACGGAGATACTCCAACTGGGAAAGATATGAGAATAAAATTGGAATGATCCCTATTCCCAAGATAATACTATCTAGTGTGATGGACCAAGTAATTAGAACAGGGTCTGAAAATGGAATCGACGATATCTCAAAATTTAAGGAATCTTTGGTAAAAGAACTGTCACAAATAGCATTCAACTTTCTAAAGGACTCTGTTCTTCTCATAAAGAAAAATTATAATCTATTTTCGGTTTTAGAAGTACTCGAACAATATATGAAAGTTATAGGAATAAATTCTGATCATAAAATCGAAGAAGATGGAAAACACGTTTACGTCATACAGCATAAATTAGGAGAAATGTGGTCTCTGTTCATCAAGGAATTCCTTATTCTTATATTTGAAAATTTAGGGAAAGTTAAGGTGGATATTTCAAGTACTCCTAACACCACCGTTGCGAAGGTTTTCCTAAATTCCTGATACTTTATGAATAAAAATAGTAATATTTTTGTGAGACATCCTTATTAAAGCAAAAATGATTAACCCAATAAAATTTTTCAATTGTGTACGATTTATAGATTATTGCTGCGATTTCCACAATATAATAAATATTTAGAGGTAATAGTTTGAACCATAGTAGGCAGTCAAACGAAATTATCCTTCCACACACTTTCCAAATGTTTTTTCGAGGATATAAGGAGTAAAAATTTTCGAAATAAACAAGATTTTTTGTTAGTCCTGACATTTTGATTTTTATAGGATAAGATTTAAAAAAAATCATTGGTTTGGAGGGCATACTACCTTTCAAGAAAGACAACTACTTGAAAATTTCTACATTATTAATTTGTATATTTTCAGTTTTCGCATTAATTTTAAACCTTGAGGGAAGCAATTGTATTATTCAAATCAATTCCTCACCTCTGATTAGCTATAGTTCGAATGAAAATGGAGAAGTAAGTAATAATAGTGATTTCATGAATCAACAGGCAGCGGAGGAGCAGCAGGAACCACAACTACAGCAGCAGGATGCCCAATCTCAAGAGACATTGATGCAGCAGTCATACGAACTCCGAAAATACTGCTTTTTGGTGACAAATCTGTACGTATACTCCCTATTTGGCGTCATCATAGGTTTCATAATACTTGTGCTCTGGTATATAAGATACAAAAAAATTTGGTCTGGGAAGAAAAGCGGCGGCCCTACCAATTAAACCACTTTTAATATTGAATAATGCCAAGCTATTTGCATAGATTTTTAAATAAAAAGGAACTAATTTCACACAAAGATTGTCTCGCGCAGATTCTATTCTAAAATTGGTTAAAACCTCGTACACAACATCACCCACGTTTAAGCAGGCCACTTTTTTCGGAGTGCCACACAACTACAAGAATATAAAGACACTAAGAGACCTTTTAGAAATCAATTACAAGTATCAGCCAGTAAAGAATCAGCTAAGACAAAACCTTATTGCTAAAATTAAGAATAATGAAAATCCATTCGTAGGAATTATAGGGTTTGATGATACAGTTATCCCGGCCATAAAGAGAGCACTCTTGGCGGGACATGATATATTGTTTGTAGGTCACATAGGTCAAGGAAAAACCAAACTTGCTGAATTAATTTCAGAGAACCTCTTGTCACCCATCCCCATAGTGGAAGGAACTTTGACAAATGATATTCCAACCGAAATGCCTTATACTCATCTTGTCGATTTACTAAATGGAAATGCGATTGACAAAATGCTTCCAGAATTTTATGTTTCAAAAGACTGTGAGGAAATAATCAAAAATAATGGTTTAGACACCAAAATAAAATGGCTAGACGGCAAGCAAAGGTACAGATACATACTAGCAACCCCCGACATCTCCGTTAAAGATTTAGTAGGACAGATTGATGTTGTAAAAATTATAAAAAAGGGTATTGAAGTTTTTGATATTGATTCATACTCTCCTGGATATTTACTACAAGCCAGATATGGGATTTTATGTCTTGACGAGTTACCCGTCCTAGATCCCCGAAAACAAGTAACATTACTTAGTGTACTACAAGAAGGAAGATTTACAACTGGTGCTTATCCAGTATTTTTCAAACCAGATGTAAAAATAATTGCTACGGCAAATCCTATAGATTACACTCATTCTGGAAAGATAATCGAACCATTAGCCGATCGTTTGAAGAGCCATATTGAGACACATTATCCTAATACGATTGATGATGAAACCCTAATTTTGGTACAAGAAATGGACATGCTAAATAGAAATCAAACTTTTTTGCCAATTTTCATGTTAAAAGCAATTACCAGAATTTTCCAAAAGATTAGAACCCATCCTGATATCAATAGCGATAGAGGAGTGAGTGTACGGTCAACCATTCATTCCTTAGAAGCAGTCATCGGTGAAGTAGAGAGGGTTCGTTCTCTGGTAAATAATGTCAAAACAATACCCAGATTCTCAGATCTGCAAAGCATATTCCAATCTTCAAAGTTTGAACTAGATGAAATAGAAGATACGACAGAAAATAAGACGCTATTTCTAAATAACGTGATCAATGAAGTTATACAAGAGACATGCTTACATTTTTTTAATGAATTTTTCAAGCCTCAAGAACTAATATCCATTAAAAATGAGTTTAGAAACAAGTCATTTATAGTAGTTCAAAATCAATACCAACATTTACCAACTCAACCGGTAGATGATGGAGAAGGAACTAAGTTGGCAAAAGAATCTAGGGATACTTCGTTTTTATATACAGATCAGTTGAGACATCTTCCAGTGATATCCAAGACATTAAGAGGCGTCATCGCTAAAATTAAGCAAGAACAAGATAACTTTGTTCAAAAGGCTCGTCAAAATGAGATTGACAGGAATCTCCAATATATTCAGTTCGAAAACGTATGGAACGATAAGGAAAACAATAACGAAGAACTTTTAGCAACCTCATCCGAGTTACTCTTTGAATATTTAAGGTTTAGTTCCCCCCCAATTCTGGATAAAAGGGAAGACAGGTTCGAAATTAGAGAATAAACACGTTGAAAGGGTCAGAAGACAAGATTAATAGTAACAGGATTAGAACTGATGATAGTAACAACAATACTAACGTCCTGAGGAATAATGACAAGGATCAATCGGACCAATACAAGACCGTCACGTATGAGAAAAGAATCATTTATTTTTCAAAGCCCCTTATAAATGATGGCGACGAGGAGGATAGTAACAGAGCTGAGAAAAATTCAGGAAATAGTCAAGGTAATATTTCTCAACAAAAACAACTACAGCAATCCTCTTTTGACCAGGAAAAAATTCGAGCAAGAAACAACTTATTAAAGCAGTTTTTTCCAGATATATTAAAGGCAATAGGTAACAAAGCCATTAAAGATAATCCCCCTACTCTACAAGAACTGGAATCATATCTTCAAAATTACTTTCATGAACTACAAAAGAAAAAGATGGAGGATGAAAATGCAAAGATTCAAAACTATTTATCAAAATCTACTAACCCTACCTTATCAAGTCAAGAATATAATAATAACAAGGAACTAGGTAGAGGACATTATTCAAAAGGGCATAATGATTCGGCGGGGTCAGTCACCACTGTTAATCAGAAAAACTATAGATTAAATTTTAATTTTAATGAGGATACTTTTTCAGGTAACAATCTGCCAATCGTTACTGAATTGATTAGAAAAGGATATCTGGTTGATTCAGACAAATGGCTAAACAAAAAGGGATTTCTAAAAATAGGTCAACAGATACTGACAGAGATCATAAAGTCTTTAAAGACAGACAAACTAGGCATGCATGAAACAAAGTTTGCTGGATATGGAAGTATGGTTCAGGAAACTTCCAAAAAATATGAATACGGAAACGAGATTTCCAACATCAATATTAACTCGACCATAAGGAATTTTGTAGAAAGATACTATGAGGATCATCGGAGTGATGTCGACCTTCATAGCAGGATTGAGTTTCCACTGGACATTTCGTATGAAGATATAGAAATTTATGATACTTTGGAGGAAATTCAAGTAGCAACTGTTTATTGTATAGACTTGAGCTCAACAATGAAATATTGTTCGATGTACAATGATCTGAGCAGGATAGAGGCTGCAAAGCGAGCATTGTGGAGCTTGTTTATATTAAATAAAAAATTTTTCCCTCTCGATTCTATTCATACTATTGGTTTCGGATCCATCGCATCACGGATTGATCCAATGGATATTCCTTTCTTAAGAACATTTGAACCTAATGCAGATTTCCTGCACTACACTAACTATCAATCGGCATACAGATTTGCAAGAAGGATTTTGAAAAAGGATGGCGCAAAAAACAAAAGGATTGTAATGATAACAGACGGGCATCCAAGTGCATGTTTTATAGATAGCAAAAACGAGAAAGATAAAATAATGAAACAAAGACCCTATTCACATTTTTATAAACCTGATAAGGAACGGATAGGCTCCCAGAATTCAGAGAATAATAGAATAAAATTCGATATACATGATAAACAAACCGTATACTTGTGCTACAGGTATAGACAGATTGATCAGTATATAGGAGAACAGACAATTAAAGAAGCAAAGAAACTAAAAAAAGATGGCATAGATCTTGACACAATAATGGTTAGCGAGGAGGATACTCTATTAGACTTTGTTAACGAATTGGCTAAATCAGTAGATGGAAAATCGATATATATTAACCCTAAAGATATCGACAGGGTTCTTATTACTGATTATTTGTCAAACAAAAAGAAAATGATAGGAAAATAGTGAAAGAGGATTGTTACCTTTTTTTCTATATAGTAGTAATAATATGGAATCTAATACAATAGACTGTACTTTCTTAACCACTACCACCCTGCAGGAATTCTAACATTCTTAATATATCGACTGTTTCGTTACTTTGTGAGTTAGGTCCCATAAAAGAGTTTGAAGAGTCATTTCCAAACGAACTATTGTTAAAGAAGCCAAGACCCGTATCATTTCCGCCAAATAAGGCTTCAAAAGGGTTATAAATTGTGGTATCATTAAGAGCAGTACCATTGTTACTTTTGTTTAAAAACATTTGGTTTAGAAACGAGGCACCGGATTCGTTGGATGGAAAAAAGGACGAAAATGGCAAGTCACTAAGTGAGGAGGAAGGAGACTCTAATGAAGAGAAAGGCGATGATGATGATGAAGGAGAAAGAGAAGAAAGCATTGCAAATGGACCTAATAACTGGATAAATTCTGATAGGTTAAAGCCACCAGTTGAATTCTTGGAGAAATTAAGCAACTCGGCAAGGCCGGTAATTGAACTTTCATTATTTAGTAGGGAATTCCCCATCTTAAAAGATGGATGAGAAAAGGTTCCACCTTTACAAAGATCTGATAGAAGTTGGATGCCACAAAGGGTTTGCAAATTGATCGGCGGAATAGAATTCATCATGGAGGACATGTTTAGAATATTTCCAGAAGATGAATTCTTTAAGAGGTTTTCTATTATGCTTGTAGGCGAATTATTCATCTTTAACGCGTTAAACAGATCTGAAGAATTATCAGTATAATTGCTCAAATTTAGAGACGATAAAATCCCTCCCAGCATAGGTACCTTTTCTTTTAGCATGGCCAATCCTGTTGAATTAGTCAATAGTTTTAGAGATTTGGACAAATTGTCTGAATCCATATTAAAAGAATAAATCATCTTGTTTACGATTGGGAGAGAATTTTGATAGTCTGAAGAATTTACTTCGTAGCTTAATGAATAAAGTTTATCGTCAACTATTATCCCATACTCAACGCTATCTATTGTTTCATTACCAGAATAACTTCTTGTTACCAATTTATAAGCTGGATGACCTACCAATAATGAATCAGTTGAAGCTTCCACTATAGTAATATCTTGATCTTCTTCTTGAACAGCATTTGTACGATCTTCTAAATAGGAACTTATATTATCAGGAGAATAAAAAATTGGTGGATAAAAGGTTTGTACATACACATCAAACCATGAAATGAATGTCTCAGGAGATAGTCCTGAATCATCATCATAAGCTGGGAAAAAGCTTATCTGTTTAACTGTTTCATTAGAATTGCTTTCGTCAATTAAAAAGTTAGATGGGTATTTGATTGAAACTCCCATTTCACTATTTTCGTAGTTATTGAAAATTATGCTATTGTTGCTATCGGAAACAGAATTTGCCAATGTGGCTACTGATTCTTGTGCAAAAACTAAGTTTGAGTTGTTATTATTACCAATCAGCATATTTGTGTTGAGCATAGCGCCAAATAAGGAAAGCACAAATGTCAAAACAAAAAGAGATGATGAAAAAATAATTACATTTTTACTCTTGTTCATCAAAAGGTATTGAATTAACACATATAAAATATTTATCTGTACAAAATCATAATAAGAAATTATAACTTTTTAAAATCGGTCATATAAATAATAAGGAGAAGGATAAGGATAAGGAGGAGAGGATGAAGAATGTCAGATAAAAAAAATATTTTTAATACAGATATAACTGATGAAGATGATCTAGATGAAATAAAAAAAATTGCAGAGATGTTAAACCCGGATGAAAGAGTATTGGTGGTTGCTAGACAATCAAGATTTAAACCAGGCGGGTCTCAGCTTTCACCCAATGTAGTTTATGCCACTGATAGACGAATCATATTAAGAGATCCAAGTATGCTTGGGTTGAAGCAAGAAATAATTGATATTCCTTACAATGTTATTACAAACGCGAAAATAGAAAAAGGCCTGCTTTCGGCTTCGGTAATCTTTAATGCTCCAGGATTGTTTAACCCCAATATCCCTGGGAGAATGCCGTGGATAAAGAGGTTAGAAACAGATGAGCACGGAGAAAACGGAGTAATAGATGCTATTCCCAAGAAAAAGGCAGAAGATTTGATAGAAGTGATCCGTAATGGCATTACCCAAATAAG
>JACDCB010000158.1 GCA_013694585.1 Candidatus Nitrosopumilus sp.
ATGTATGTAGTAATACATTATATCTTGAAATTGCACTGCACCGCATAACAAAACAGATACAATAACAACAATAACATATACACAAAAAAATATGAACTACAATATCTATTTCATGCGTAAAGAATAGATTTATAATTTGTCTGAGTAAGTTTGATTATGTTTAAGCAGCGTTCTATGATTTTTTTCTTCTAAGTGAAATGTTATGGTTGGATTTTCTTTCAGTTTATGATAACAAATTGGTGAATTCAAACTAACTTGCTATTTGAAATCAATACTCGAGTTCTATTCTTCTGTATGGCTTCTTCGATAAATGCATTTACGGTCTCAATTGAATATAATCTCAAAATTTCAACTAATTTGGAATTCTTGTTCAATTCATAATTTTTAATTTTGCCTTTGTATTTATTTTCTATTACTATATTGTTTTGAACTAATTGGGGGATGATTCTTTGGACCGTTCTTAGAGGTATTTCACTAGATTTGCTTATTTCTGTAGTAGTAAAATTAAACTGCTGATTTATTATAAGAAAATCAATTACTCGAGCTATATTATTTCTAAAAATTCTTTCCAGTGGTCTATTCCTTATGAGTGTTGATTCTATAGTTTCATCCATGTTAGATACTCTTTGTAATAATATAAATTGTTTATGCCAAAACTGGCGCTAAAGATCGAACCTTAACATTATTGCTTTCTTCTTGAATCCTATTTTCTCGTAAAATTTCGATACTTTTTCATCACAATCAAGAATTACTTTATAGCATCCACGTTCCCGTGATATGGTAATTAGCTTTTTTATTATTTCTTTTCCAATACCTCTACCTTCGTACCCTTTTCTAGTTGCTACATCTTCTATGTGCCCGACCTTACCTCCGTTATGGATGAATTTTTGTTCTATGAGTAATGTGGCCGTGCCAATGACTTCTCGACTCTTTGCATCTTCTGATATAATTATTACATAGTCCTTGTTTGTTATAATTTCTTTTATAATTTCTTTTTTTAACTCTTCATTAGTATTGATACCGCCTATCGTGGATAAGTTTGAGAGGGTTTCAAAGAACCCATTATCAAAATCATTCTCTTCAATTTCTCTTATTGTGAATGACATGCGTCTTAAATTATTTTGGTATATTGTTAAATTAATCTTTATTCTCAAGTATTTGTTCTAAAACACGAAAATTAGTTTGATACATACTAAAATTATATAAAAGCTCTTCCCAGTGGGTTGAACATACAATTAATATCTATGTTCATTTGATACTGTCTTGATTGTTCTAGAGTCTTTTGGGCTATTTATGTGTCCTCCAACTTATAATCTTCATTATATCCATATCTTGAGAGGGTCCTAGAGTTTTGAAATAAACATTATCTGGGCAAATGATATCCCCTTGTTAAATGCATGTTACTATAACTGACCTTGTTTTTTCATGGATAAACTTTGTACTATTAAAATTAAACTATCGAATGTCTTTAGCTTATAATATTGTATAAAGAAATTACGAATTCTTTAGAAATGCTAATTAATATATTTCCTTTAATCAATTATTAGTGTAAAAATAATATCCATGACGTCCGAAGTTGAAATTAACAATCCTTACAAGAATAAGATGGCTAGAATAATGGTAGTGGATGATGAAAAAGATATTCTTAGAATTATTAAGAGAGATTTGGAAATAACAAATGAATTTCAGGTGGAAGTATTTTCGAGTGGACTTGATGCGTTGAGCTCATTTAAGAATCATGAATTAGGCTACTATGACGTAATCATCACTGATATTAGAATGCCTAGAATGAATGGTTTTGAGTTGTATAGACATATCAAGGAAATGCGCCCTGATACCAAAATTGCCTTCATTACTGCGTTTGAAATAAACAGAGATGAATTTACAAAAGTTCTTCCTTCCATTGATGTTAAAGATTTTATTATTAAACCGATCGATATGAATGATTTAATTTTTAAGATTAAATCTATGTTAGCAATTTAAATGGAACTTTCATATCAAAAATGTTAAACAGCTTGTAAATGATAAGTATAGTATCATCTAGAAATAATATTTTCTTGCTAATTCTTGTAGTTGGCGTAGGTATTTCTTTGTCTATATTATCTTATCATTATTCTGGTCTAACAGCAGATCAAATTGGTGAAATTGCTTCTGGTGATATCAGGTCAAATGCTATAATTGAAACAGACGGTCTTTCTAAAACTCTGTTACATATTATAGATCCAGTATCTACTAACCTCGAGATCTTATCTAAAATTGTAAATTACAGCAATATAGATGGAACTAAAATAATTATGGATGAAGTTCAGAACTCGACAAAGTCATTGACGGAGGGATACTACTGGATAAATGAAGATGGTCGAATCGTCTCAATAAGCAACGTTAACTCAAGTGTAATTAGTTCATATAGTAGTATTGATTTGAGTAATAGAGAATATTTTGTTATCCCTAAAGAGACTCATACTAGCTATTATAGTAGTGCAATAGAATCTATAGATAAAATTCCGCGACTTTATATTTCATATCCTATTATGGAAAAATCCGCCGGAGAATCCGTGTTTAAAGGGGTTATTGTTGCATCAATCAAAATCCATGAATTAGGTCGTTTTTTACAAAGCGAGTTAGCCCCTCAAGTAGCAGGCAATGTTGGATTAATGGATAAGAATGGTATTATTATTTATGGCAGTAATCCTTCGCTCATTGGAAAATATTATCTTGGAAAAGACTTTCAAGCCCTAGTGCCTGAGGAAATTAGAGAACCTTATAATTCTCTTCTGGCTAAAGGTCTTCAAGGATCTGCGGGAGCCGAAGATCTAATATTGCTTGGAGGAAACAAGACTACCATTACTTATCAACCCGTCTACATAGGTGGAAAGTATTTGTGGACTTTGTTTGTAAGCTCTCCTCATCAATTAGCAGCTGAGGTGGGGTTTTTGATAAATAATCAGAAAAATTTTAGCACTTTAATGATCCTAATAATTGGAGCTGTAGCCTTGGGCATTGCGTTTTTGATCCTTTCCTGGAATAAACGACTGGAGTCGGCAGTAAATTCGAGAACTATCGAACTAAAAGATGCAAATAATTCATTGATAAAATATAATAAGTTACTCGAATCGGCCAATGAAAAACTAAGCATTCATGATAAGATGCAAAAAGAATTCATAAATATTGCTGCTCATGAATTGAGAACTCCTATAATGCCTATACTGGGAGATGCGATATTTCTTGAAAAGCAATTCGAAGAGGGAAAAGAAGAAGTCAAAGTTGACAGAGAACAAGTAAGTTCTATTATTAGAAACGCCAAACGCTTAAAGAGATTGGCATCAGATATTTTAGATATTACTAAGATCGAAAGTCAGTCCCTGAAGCTTAACAAAGAACGCTTTAATATTAAGGACATTATTTTGTCATCCATCAGTGATATAAAAACTCAGTTATTAAGCAGTAATCCAGAACAGCTAGAAAATTTGAATATAGTATATGAACCTAAAGACATCTTTGTATTTGCAGATAAAAATCGAATCACTCAGGTTATTTTTAACCTTCTTGGTAATTCTGTAAAGTTTACTGAAAAAGGGTCGATCGGCATCGATGTAAAAATCGAGAGAGATGTGGTAAAAAATATTGAAACTGTGATCGTCAGTATATGGGATACTGGACAAGGTATCGATCCTGATATACTCCCCAGATTGTTTACGAAATTTGCTTCCAAGTCTTTTGAAGGTACGGGTCTAGGCTTGTTTATATCAAAGAGTATTATTAATTCTCATAATGGCAAGATCTGGGCAGTCAATAATCCTGATGGAGGTGCTACCTTTTATTTTAAAATACCTCAACAATGAATTGATTGGGGATAAATCAATTATGCCTTTTCAGATTTTATATAATCCAAGTTGATCTCAACTTTGAAAGTATAGTATTAGAATGGAAGAATAACTAACCCGCAAAGTAAAATGAAATAAAATACAGTGGCTGGATAACGATGTTTAATATTTTTTAATATCATTCTGGATTGTTTTCTGTTTCATGTTTTGTTTTTTTGTCTAATCTTTTATTCCATAACTTACTTGCGACGAATAGCAAAACTATGGTTATTATCAGTGCTATTTCAAGAATTATTAAACTCGTAATGGTAAGTGTCTCAAATATTTGAATCAATACTATGCCCATTATATTTCCGGTAATTAATGCGATAAAAAAAATCTTTAATATCTCCTTCCTTGTCATACTGCGATTATCTCTCCATATAATAAAATTAAATATATTTTTATTGAATTGACTTATTTACCTTGACTGAATAATTATTGAATTAATGTAGTCCATATTTGGAATCTATGGTATAAAATGTCAAATAAATTATATTTTATTAAAAGCTATCAAATCCCCCACCATCAAAATCAAATCCTCCTCCTCCTCCTATATCTCCGCCCTGCATGTCTACATTTTCTGTTGCTCCTGTTTCTGTGCCGGCTCCCGAATCAGATTCCGACCCCGTGGCACCGGTATCTCCTGTGTCTCCAGCCATTGAACTCTCCATTGGATTAAGGGCCATACCCATAAAAGACATCAACGACATAAAGAACACCATATCCATAATGCCAGAGAAAATCAAAAATGGCATCCATGATCTGTTGTTTCCCATAAATGTTTGGAGTTGGGCTTTATCACCTTGTGAATACCATTGCTGCGCTTGTCTCAATTTATTCTCTAGTACCTGTTGTTTTGAAGTTAATACCTTTAAACCCGTGTCTGTTAATTTATATTGCATTTTCTTCCCCAAGAAAAATATTTTCTTTTCAACTTTAATGACCAGTCGTTGGCTTTCTAATTCCTTAAGAATTGTCTCAACTTCTGACTTTGTAAGTTTGGTAAATTTCATGATTTTATCTAAAGTATTAAAATTCTTATATATTGCACTAAGAACTATGAAATGTGTTGGACTATCGTTAAGATTGAATGACATATTTATAAAATATATAAAGTTATACTTAAATACTATTGTATTTTCTGCTTTTCTACTAAATTGGTTTGGTGATGAAAAAGGTGACATTTTAATACCATATCATTTTGCAAAATTTAACTAGATGGAAATTTTTTTGCATTTTAGATTTCAAGTCAACTGAAGAATCATCAATCCTAATAATCCTACGATCATTCCTATGTCCTACGTCATCGATATCAATACTATCCTCTCCATACACTTTTTAACAAATATCCTGTTATGATAATTGAAATCATAACGAGAACCGAAGCATCAATAGAAACTAGGAGGTTAAAAATAGTTGTTGTTATACTAACTATTTATCTAGCGATAGAAATCGTGGCTGGATATATCACCGGTAGTCTGGCGTTAATTGCTGATGCTCTGCACATGTTTGCCGATGTCTTCGGAATTTCGCTTGTTCTTGTGGCTTCCATGTTTAGTAAAAAACCTCCAACTCCTTTACATACCTACGGATTCTATAGGTCTGAAATTCTCTCCTCTCTTGCCAATTGCGTTATTCTGCTATTGATATCAATCTTTATCATATTGGAAGCCTATCGACGGATTTTTGAACCTCACAATATAGAAATCTCCTTAATGCTGATCGTTGCTATAATAGGATTAATTGTAAATCTTTTTGGGCTTAGACTATTAAAAGGAACACATACGCATACGGATCATGTATTTTCTGAATCAACTCCGAGGCATAATAATCTAGGAAAGACTGATGCTCTTCATATTCAAGGTGCAAAGCTAGAACTATTTAGTGATCTTCTTGGATCTGTTGCAATCATCATTGGAGCTGTTCTTATATTTTATACCGATTTTTATCTGATAGATTCTATAATTAGCTTTGGTCTTGCTCTGTTCATTATACCTCGTGTTTGGTATTTGTTGCAAAGATCGGTATCAATTTTGATGGAGAGTTCTCCTTCAAGTTTGTTGTATAAGGACATAAAGGATTCAATTCTACAGATAAGAGGTGTAACCGGAGTGTTTGATCTCCACATATGGAGTATAACATCCGGAAATATTGCATTATCTGCACATATAATTATTTTTAATTCAACTAAATCACAAGAGATACTCCAAGAAATAAATTCACTCTTAGAAAAGAAATTTGGAATCTATCATACTACAATTCAGATCGAAAAATATCATACAGTTGATGATAGGGATCATTAAATGTTTTTTATTATTTTAACTTGAATTTCACTATAATGTCGTCATCAGTATTGGATAAAGTAGATATTTATGTATGCAACCTGATCAATATTCGTCCTCAATGGTTTCTGAAATAACTATCGCGCTGGATCTCGATTCTGTTTTGGCTGACGTAATGCAAATCTGGTTAGAAGAATATAATGCAATTTTCAATACCGACATAAAAAAACGAGATATATCTGATTGGCACATACATAACATATTACCAATAAATAAACAACAGATAACGGATTTATTCATAATGGTCTGGAAAAAACGATGGCAGGACATACCTCCTACTAGTAATGACATTTCAGATGTAATAAATCAATTACAAGACAAGGGCTTTCGAATATCCATCATTACAAAGAGAGAGCGAGTTACAATGCCATTTGTGGCTCATTGGCTCGATCTAAATAATATACCTTACAATGACATTGTTTTCATTTTTGATGATGTGTCAAAGAGCCATTTTCCTTTCTTTCTATTGGTTGATGATTCTCCAATCAATGCGAAGGAAATTGTTACTCCTAAACAGATAATAATTTTTGATCAGCCTTGGAATAAATCTTTAGTATCTTATACAAGGATAAACAGATTGAATGAACTAATTGACTTGGTATAGGGGGTATAACGCTTGACCTTCCGTTCTATTTTATTCTACTATCCAATTCTATAAATAATCTATTTAAGGCTGATGATAGCCCGTTATAATTACAAAGGAAATTAAAACTTTCTTCAAATTTGTCTTTATCCGAAGTTGGTTTTCCCAAGTAATCCAATTCTATATCTTCCAAATCTGTTTTCAAATAAATCACTATGGAAAATCTTTCGTCTGCATTGATATTACTTAATTTGTATTCTCTAAGCTCAATCTTCATTATCGTCCTCCCTTCGATCACAAATTTATTCTCTAGAATAACTTTCCTTCTATTCAAGATCAACAGTATTATAACACTATAATATCTAATTTAATATTAAAGTTCTCTTTATGGGGTATATTGTTGTCTACTTATTTATATTCCAAAAATCGTATCCATTCGGGAAACCATAGCTGACTTTCATGAACACCAATGCCTTTCGCCAGAATCTCCGGAGAGTTATAAAATACTGAATCTGCTCCTAATTCTACTGCTATCTTCTTATTCAGATCGTCTATATAAGATATCTTGCCAACATATTTTCTCCCAATAAGGTCTTTTTGTTGAGTATATAAACCGACTTGACGGCCGTCAATGGTGGGAACGTAGCTAACTATTATGTCAATTTTATTTACATTTGATTTTTTTAAATAGAAGACTGTTTCAATTATTGTACCTCCAGTTTGTATCGTGCCTTGAACGGATAGAATGTTCTTGTCTTGAGTAAGTGGAGTAATGATGAACTTAAGTGTTTTACCATTGGTTAGTAATTTGTTCTTACTTACCTGTTCTGAATAATCTATCATTGGATCTGAATCATCATATCTATCTTTTATTATGCCTTCAACCATTTCAAATTTTTTTCCATTATTTTTGAATCCTATGTTTAAGCCTAGTGCCATTGGTCTCGTATAATCTGGTTCCGCAAAGATCATGTCAGCGTCTATGTTTTTGTTTGATAGATATTGTGCCTGAATATTTCCAATATTCTTTCTTATAGAATAAATGCTCTTATTGTTAAAAATACTTGATACATGTGACTCGCGAATAAATTCGAATGGATCCATTAAGATTCTATTTTTATCCAGTTGTGTAAGGATATCCATACCGTACTTGGAACTCAAACGAATTAACTGCCCTGGATTTATTTCTTTTAATTTTAAGTGAAAAAAACTCTCGAGGTAGTTCTCTGAAGTAACCATAAAAAATACTTCGTTTTCATCCTTTCCCAGAAAGAGGGGTTTAAATCCTGTACTATTTCTAAAAACATAAATTTCCTTGTTAATATTTCTTACGTAATTTCCCCTTAAATGCCTGTCCAAAAATTCAGCTGCTTTATAAGGATCTTTTCGTGCCAGTAGTAGTTCTTTGAAAATGTAATGAATTTGCTCTAAGGGTTCGGAATTCCTGTTTCTTATTAACGGATGTGTTGTCAATTTATCTAAATCTATAAAAAATCCATCCAGAGCAAAATTTATTCTCTCCATTCTTTTGGATTTTGGCTTTTTTTTTGAAAGATGTCCAACCGTCGTTTGCATTGGATTGTTCAGCTGCTTTACGATTTTTTCATGGATGGTATCAAATGTTGGTAATGAGCCATATCCGCTGACCTCAAATTTACCTGAACTAATTTTCCAAACTGCCTTTCCACGGTGTTGGAGTAATTGCATTCCGCGAAATACTTGATAAATTATCTTTTCATTATTGACCTTCTCATCCAGTACACACACTGCAACTATTCCACCCATTAAAATTCAGAATTGCTTTATCGCTAGAACGATAAAAATTTTGATATTTATCCATTTGTTTGTTCTGATTATTTTGGTCCAAAATGCCAAGTAAATATATATTCCATTGTCAACTAACCTTTTAAAATTGATAATTGGCTTATTGGGTAAAGCAAATGTTGGTAAATCAACATTCTTTAATGCGGCTACAGATTCATCAATACCAATTGCTAATTTTCCGTTTACTACTATTAATCCGAATATCGGTGTTGCATTTGTAAGAGTAAATTGTGTTTGTAAAGAGTTGGGTGTTTCGGATAATCCCATTACTTCTCAGTGTATTAGCGGAATAAGATATATCCCAATAAAACTAATAGACGTAGCAGGGCTAGTTCCCGGTGCACACTCAGGAAGAGGTTTAGGTAATAAATTTTTAGATGACGCTCGTCAGGCTGACGTTCTTATCCATGTAATAGATGTCTCAGGGTCTACCGACGAAGAAGGCAGACCAGTTAATCCAGGTGAAGGAAATCCGCTTTTTGATTTGGAGTTCATAGAAGATGAATTTGATCTTTGGATACGTTCATTAATTCTGAGAGATTGGGACAAGATAATAAGAGAAAGTGAAAATTTAAAACAAAGGATAGAAACTGTATTGTCTAGGAGACTTTCTGGTCTATCAATTAGTGAACAATTGATCAGAAATTCCTTGGACCATATCAATTTGATCAAAAAGCCAAGCGAATGGACTGAAGAGGATTTACTCACATTAAGCAAACAGATACGAACACGTTCTAAACCAATTATTTTAGCAGCTAACAAAGCCGATATCTCATCATCAGATATCAATATTGAAAAATTGAAGACACTAGAAGGACCATTTTTTCCTACTGTATGCGAGGCTGAATTATTGTTAATAAGAGCTGCTCACAAAAATCTCATATATTATTTGCCTGGAGATTCGAGTTTTGAAATCAAGCAGCCTGAAACCCTTTCCAACAAACAGAATGAGGCTTTGGAGGTTGTAACCAGTATATTACGCAAGTTCGGCTCGACAGGGATTCAGCAAGTAATAAATCATGCTTGTTTTGAAATATTGCAAAATATTGTAGTTTATCCAGTGGAGGACGAATATAAATTTACAGACAAAAAGGGGAATATCTTGCCCGATGCAAGAATAATTTCCAGTGACTCCACTGCCAAAGATTTGGCATATTTGATTCATAATGACTTGGGAAAAGGATTTCTCTATGCTATTGATGCAAGAACAAAACAACGAATTGGTGCTGAGCATGAGCTGAAAAATGGTGATATAATTAAGATAGTATCCACAACGAGTAGGAATTAATGCATGTTATGTTTAGGAATTGAAAGTACCGCCCATACATTCGGATGCTCTATAATAGAAATTGGCAAAAATAGTGATGCGGGCAATGCAGATAAAGAGTTTATTTTGTCAGAAGTAAGGGATATTTATCAAGCATCAGCAGGATGGGGTATTCATCCGAGAGATGCATCTAAACATCATACCATGGTAGCTACCGACATCTTAAAAAAATGTCTAGAAGAAGCTGGAGTCGGTATTAAGGATATTGATATTATTTCTTATTCTGCTGGTCCAGGATTGGGACCTTGTTTAAGAATAGGTGCTGTTGTTTCTCGATCATTGGCTTCTTTTCATAATATACCTCTAATTCCTGTAAATCACGCAGTAGGACATATAGAATTAGGAATTAAACTTACTGGATCTGAAAATCCATTAACATTATTGGTTTCTGGCGGACACACTATGTTACTTATTTACTATAAGAATAAATGGAGAATATTTGGAGAGACTTTGGATATTACGCTAGGACAGCTTTTTGATCAAGTGGGAAGAAAAATGGGCTTTTCATCCCCCTGTGGAAGTAAGATCGAAGAGGTATCTTATTTATCAAAGGGTCGAATGGTTTATCCACTCCCATATATTATCAAAGGGAATGACGTATCATTTTCGGGATTACTTAGTGCAGTTAAAACTTTGCTAAACAACAACGATAATGATGTCCATGACATATGTTTTTCATTGCAAGAAACAGCATTTTCTATCATTGTAGAGGCGGTAGAACGTGCATTAGCCTTTACTGGTAATAAGGAATTTCTAATTGTTGGAGGTGTTTCTGCGAATAAGAGATTGTCCAACATGCTTGAAACAGCATGTGATATACATAATTCTAATTTTAATTCTTGCCCCCTGAGGTTTTGTGGAGATAACGGAGCACAGATAGCTTGGACTGGCGCTCAGATGTACTTAAATCGTCCATCTAGTAGTGTTAAACCCGAAAATGCATCTGTTAATCAGTCTTGGAGATTAGATAGCGTACATATTCCATGGAGGTAACTTCATGAATTACTTTTAGTTTGATCTTCCATCTGTAATTTAATTTCTTTTGCCCAGTTACCTGGATTCAAAACTCCAAACTTGTAGGTTTTATTACCATCATTTAGTTCTATCACCAATTTTTTGATAATTCTTCCTTCAGATCTTGCTTGGGCAATGTCCTTTAATTCAAATTCTATTTTTTCACCAAGTAATTCTTTAGATAATGTTGCTATTCGACCTTTAGTTTTTTCAAAGGCAAGTTTTCTATTTGTTAGAGTAAGAATTCCACTCTTCAATGTATCTTCTGAACAGTCTTCAAATAGAATATTTTTTTCATTATTTGATGAATATGATGTTTTGTCCATAATTTTTAAAGTAATAACGTATTACTAAAATTATCTATTGATAAACGATAGAATATTATTAAAAAAAGGCGCTGAATCAGAATTGTACCTCATTGATTGGCATGGTGCTCATGCTATTTCAAAGGTTCGAATTGCTAAAGCATATCGTAACCCTTCTATCGATATTCCATTGAGGAAACGGCGAACAATCCATGAAGCTAATATTTTATCTCAAGTAAAGTTTTTTGGGATCAATACTCCTTTCATTTATTTTCTTGACATAAATAATTTTGAAATCATAATGGAATACATTGAAGGAAAAACGTTCAAAGACTTTTTTTCCCCAGATCTTTGTATAAATCTTGGGGAAATCGTTGGAACCCTTCATTGTAATAATATAATTCATGGCGATATTACTACATCCAATTTTATTATACCTTCAAATGGAGCCATTATTGTAATTGATTTTGGATTGGCTTTCTTTTCTGAACGATATGAAGACAAAGCTGCAGATATCCGGTTATTTAAAGAAATATTGACTAGCTTCCATGTCGATGATTTTGATATATCTTATAAAAATTTCTATGATGGATATAAGAAAATATGTGGTAGTATTACGTCAAAAGTATTTAAAACAGTGGGTGAAATTGAAAAAAGAGGTCGATATTCAAGATCTGAATTCTAAGATTATGTGTAATTTTCTTATAATATTGAAATAACTATTGTATAACTTTTTTACACAATCCTTTTTCCTTATGTTGCACAAAATGATCTTGACAAAAATCAGTTTCGCATTCATAGCAATGCCACCCGCATAAAGTATAACATACATTGCATTTTGAAATCGGTTTATTATAGTCAAATTCTTTAGTTTGTTTCACAATTCTTGTTTTTTGTATTCTTTTTTGCTGTTGCCTCATACATCTATCCTCTATTAAAGCGCAAAACATCGTAGTGATGTTTGAAAATTCTTCTCCAACTGTGTGGATCTATCAACCTGTTTCATAAAATCAGAATGTTATTTAAGCTTTTCAGACGATAATTAAGGAATTTGTAACTACCATTGGATTTGTAATTCAAATTATTCATAAATGCGGGAGGTGGGATTCGAACCCACGAATCCCTAAGGAACAGGGTTGTAGGAAACTTCCAAGCTCATTCTAAGCCTCGCACAATTGCTGACCTGCGCCGTTGACCGGGCTTGGCAACCCCCGCATTACTTTGGACTACATTAAAGCCAAATTTATCTATTGTTAATACGAATCATGTTGAATTCTTTGATCGATGATCTTTCTTACGAGTAAGATTATTCATTTCTTTATCGTCTAAATAATTATTAGGACGGCGTAAATATTGATTTAACTGGGGAGATGTTTTGACGGAGAAAAAACTGTTTGGGACAAACGGCATAAGAGGGATATTTGGAAAAGATCTGTCAATTGAGTTTTTGATAGATATCGCTTTTTCTATAGGGCATTTTTTTGAGAAGGGGTCAATAGTGTTGGGATATGATGGTCGTTCTTCTAGTTTTGCAATTCAAAAGATTATCTCGGCTGTGTTGATGTCAATGGGTATCGATGTATATACTATGGGCTTGACGCCTACACCTTGTCTACAATTTACTGTCAAAAATTTAAGATTTTCCGGTGGAATTGTGATTACGGCATCACATAATCCTAAGGAGTACAACGGAATAAAACCTGTTTCAAGTCATGGGTTTGAATTGTCTAGAGATGATGAAATAAAAATTGAGTCAATATATTATCAAAAAAAGTTCATGAGAGAGTATTCTGCCCCCTTTGGGAACTTATTTAAATTGGATGTTTTGGAACAGTACATCGACAAGGTGCTTTCTTTTATAGATGCTGACATTATTAGACGATCAAATCTTAAGATTATTATGGATTGTGGTAACGGGGTCCAATCGTTAGTAGCTCCTTTGATAGGAAGAAAATTAGGATGTGAAGTGTTGATTATGAATGGCTATGTTGATCCAAATTTTTCTGCAAGGGGCTCCGAGCCGAAAATGGACAATTTAAGTAGTCTTACTGAAATGGTAAAAAAGACCAACTCTGATTTGGGTGTTGCATACGATGGGGATGGTGATAGAAGCATTTTTTGTGATGAAAAGGGAATTATCCATTGGGGTGATAAAACAGGATCAATTCTATCCTATCATTTAATTAGAAATAAGAAAATGGATACGACAATCGTATGCCCTGTTAATTCTTCACTAGTTATTTCAAAAATTGGTGAGTTAGTTGAGAGAGATGTTTATTTTACTAAGGTTGGAAGCATTGAGGTTTCTTATGGCATGAAAAATACTAATTCTCTTATCGGATTTGAAGAAAATGGTGGTTTTTTTTATGGACCTCTGAATTTAGTTCGTGACGGAGCGATCACCACAGCTTTGGTTTTAGAAATGATGAGCTATCATAAGCAGGAAAAACTGGGACAAAACACAAATTGTGGTGACATGTTATTGGATAAAAAATCATCTCTATCCGGTATTTTCTCTTTGCTCGATAATACATTTCAATATAAATCCAGCTTGAATTTGTCTAACAATGATGATATGCAACATGTTTTGGATGTATGTGCTGCACATGGATCTGTATATAAGATAGAAAGAATCGATGGAGTGAAAATATGGTTTGATGCTGAATCTTGGATAATGTTCAGACCTAGTGGTACAGAACCTCTGATCCGAATCTATGCTGAATCCAATGATAAAAGCTTACTAGATTCAAAAGTAAAGGAATACCTTAACTTAATAAATAAAATTCTGAACGCTGTTGATTGATACATGATAACATTTTTAATACTCTTTTTTATCATAAGAAAGAGTGGAAATGATCCCAATGGGTGATAATAAATTATGAGTAAACCATATTATGTAAAATTTGAGATACCTAAAGATCTAGTTAGTGCCATTTATGAGGCAGTAAGACTGGCAAAACAGAGTGGTAAGGTTAGAAAAGGAACAAATGAAACTACAAAAGCAATAGAAAGGGGAATTAGCAAATTAGTTGTCATTGCAGAAGATGTTGAACCGCCAGAGGTTGTAGCACATTTGCCAATTTTGTGCGATGAACGCTCATCCAAATATGTTTTCGTTCCTAGTAAGAAAGACTTGGGTAGTGCATTAGGAATTGATGTTGGTTCTGCTGCTGCAACCATAATAGATCCTGGCGAATCTCAACAAATTCTTGACCAGATTACAAATACTATTGATAGCATAAAAAACAAGTCCGAGTAAAACAGGTGTATTTTATTAAATGAGCAAGACTGAGGAAAAGGTCATTCCTGCAGAAGTAATTCAAATCGTAGGTAGAACTGGTATCGCTGGAGAAGTAATTCAAGTCCGTGTAAGGATTTCTGAAGGAAAAGACAAAGGCAGGATTCTAACTCGAAACGTTAAGGGGCCTGTTAGAATGAATGATATTTTAATGCTTAGAGAAACAGAACGCGAGGCAAGAAAAATAAAGTAATGCTTAAAATATGGAGTTATTGTAGGTGGTTAAATAATGAGTAAGAATGTTGCGTCGTTGCGAAAATGTTTTTTTTGTGGAAGGCATGTTGATACCGGTAAAGGGATAATGCTGGTTAAAAACGATGGATCGATCCAATGGACTTGTTCATCAAAATGTAAAAAGAATCTTCGCGATTTGAAACGTGATCCACGGTTGTTTAAATGGACTGATAAATATATCAAAGGTGGAATCAGGAAGCAAAAGTGAAATGGGGGTAGAACAAACTTTAATACTTGTTAAACCGGATGCATTTAAAAGAAAATTGGTAGGAAAAATAATCCAACGTTTTGAAGAAAAGGGATTTGACATCAAACAACTAAAGACCTATGATTTTACAGACGAAAAAGCTCAAGATTTTTATTCAATTCATCAAAGTAAACCTTTTTTTAAAGAACTTGTTTCATTTGTTTGCTCTGGTACCGTCGTTGCATGTATTTTGGAAGGAAACAATGCAATCAGCACAGTTAGAATAATGATTGGGCTTACAAAATCTTTTGATGCTGCTCCAGGAACAATAAGAGGCGATTTTGGTCTGGGAATAACTGATAATATTATTCATGCTTCCGATTCGCATGAAAGCTTCATAAAAGAGTCATCAGTAGTATTTTTATAAGTGCATCTACGCCAGCCTGTAGTAGTCGTTCTAGGTCATGTAGACTCTGGTAAAACATCTTTACTAGATAAGATGAGAGGAACATTCGTTCAATCGCGAGAAGCTGGTGGTATTACTCAACACATCGGGGCAAGTTTTTTTCCAATAGAAATAATTCAGAGTTTGACAGGTCCATTATTTAAGAAATTATTATCGCATGATCATGCTATTCCTGGATTACTGGTTATTGATACACCTGGACATGAGGTTTTTGCAAATTTAAGATTGAGGGGAGGATCAGCAGCAGATATAGCAATTGTTGTAGTCGATGTTAATAAGGGATTTGAACCCCAGACTATAGAGAGTATAAACATTTTAAAAAATAGGAAAGTGCCTTTTGTAGTCGCGATAAACAAAGTCGATCGTATTACAGGCTGGAAAAAAGGGATCACCAATTTCATTACCGAGGAAATCAAAGTTCAACCAAAGGAAGTTCAATTAGATCTTGATAATAAAACATATAGTGTATTGGGATCTCTTTCACAATTAGGATTCAATTCAGAGGCTTTTTGGCGTGTTAAGGATTTTACAAAAGAGGTTGCATTAGTCCCAGTTAGCGCATCAAGCGGCGTTGGTATTCCTGAGCTTTTAACAGTCCTGGTAGGACTGGCTCAACAATTCATGATAAAAAAATTAGAAAGGCATGAAGGATCCGCTAAAGGAATTATTCTAGAAGTAAATGAAGAAGTTGGATTAGGACCTTCTGCTAATGTCATTCTTTTAGACGGTATCATAAAACAAGGTGATTCAGTAGTGGTCGCAAAACGCAATTCTGTTATTGTGACTAGGATCAAATCGTTACTTTTACCAAAGCCACTTGATGAAATGCGTGATCCACGGGATAAATTTCGTCATGTGGATATGGTAATTTCGGCTGCGGGATTAAAAATAACTTCCCCTGATTTAGATGGTGTAATAGCCGGCAGTCCATTGTATGGACTTGCCCCTACCGATGATGAAGCAAAAATAAAAAATCTAGTTGAATCAGAAGTAAAATCCGCGCTTATTAACACAGACTCAAATGGTATTATTCTAAGATGCGACACTATTGGTTCGATTGAGGCAATTTCGGAAATGCTAAAAAAAGAGAACATCCCAATCCGTTCTGCAGACATCGGACAGATAAGTAGAAGAGATGTGATGACTGCATCTGCAGTTAAAGAAAAGGATAGATACCTGGGTATAATATTGGGCTTTAATGTCAAAGTTTTAGAAGATGCAGAAAAAGAGTCATTTGAAAGGGATGTCAAGATCTTTAATGAAAAAATCATTTATAATCTGGTGCGTAGATATACCGACTGGGTATCTTATCAAAAGAATCATGAGGATTCTATCTTATTTAATGAAATATCTCCAATTTGTAAATTTGAATTTATGAAAGGCTATGTTTTTAGAAGAAGTGATCCTGCTGTATTCGGTGCGGAAATTACCATAGGTAAAATGAAACAAAAAATGTCAATAATGAATCCTGAGGGAAAAAAAGTGGGAGTAATACATCAGATCCAGGATAAGGGTAAATCAATTGAAGAAGCTACTAGGGGAATGCAAGTAGCAGTATCAGTTAATGGGCCTCAGATAGGTCGGCAAATTAACGAAGGTGATGTTTTTTATACTAATCTGGATAGTAGGCAAGCCAAATTACTACTTAATCGTTTTAATAATAAATTAGATGAAGAAGAAAAAGTAATTTTGGATCATATTGTTACCCTAAGAAGAAAAACAGATCCTGCTTTTGGGTACATATAGTAAATTCGTGTTTAATGTCATCTGATATTTATATAGTGTTAAATTTGTAAATAATGTAAAAACTATGAATGAATTTAATTTAATAGGAAAAATTTTCTTTGCTCCTAATACTTCTGATTCTGAATTAATCGAAAAAGCCAAACTAAGACTAAAAGAACATGGGATACCTGAAGGGATAATTGAAATTAATTATAATGTTCAAGAACTAAACGAAGGTGATTTATATATAAGTTATGATCCCCCAGATTTGATATTGAGAAAAGTATATGCCAAAACCCCAAGTGGTTTTATTAAAATGAAAAGTGTAAAATCTATCAAACTTTAAATTTATCTCGATCTTATTTTGACCAACTTATTAACTAATTCATCAAAATCCTTAGTTATGTTTATCTTTTTATCTATCTTCTGCAATGCATCTCTTAATATAACTTCACCACTTTTTTCTAAATTCTCTTTACTTAAGATTATGATTTTTTTACTCTTCTTATTTTCTGCTTCTGCAATTTGTTTTGAAAATGATCTTCCTAATAAGTCATAGTCAACCGGAAAATTGTTTCTCCTTAAATACGAAGCTAATCGTTCTACATGGTCAAATATTTCAATAGAGTCATATACTACATAATTCAAGTCTTCAAACTCATCATTTTGATCTTTCTTAAATATTCCCTGTTGTTTCATTGCCAAAACAATACGCTCGACCCCACCAGCTGCCCCGATGGCTCCAACTTCTTTTCTTCCAAAAGCATCGGTAAGTTTGTTATATCGACCACCTCCAACAAGCGATCCTAGGTTATTTCCTGTGTCTATTGCTTCAAAAACTAATCCTGAATAATAGTCCAAACCTCTTACGATGCCCAAATTTATCCGAATGTTATTTATTCCTTTATTTGATAACGACCTGTTGATTTTTTCTATCTCTTCCCAGCTCTTCAGTTTGAGCGATTTCATAGCACCGTCTAATTCCTTGAAACTGCCTTTTTTCTCTGCAAAATTAATCACTTTTTCTAAGACTTTGCTATCAATTCTTTCATCATATTCTTTTAACACATTGTCTTTTCCCTTCTTTGGTATTTTGTCAATTGCTCTAAATATCTCAAATAGTTCTTCATCATTTGATATCTTGAGAATATTTTTGATATACTCTTCAATTAAATTTCTACTGCTAATATCGATAAGTATATTTCTCAATCCAAGTTTTTGTAGAAAAATTGATGTAAATTCAATTATTTCAGTATCGGATTCTATTGTTGAAGGCCCGTATATTTCAATGTCCCATTGATGGAAAAATCTGTATCTTCCTGCTTGTGGCTCATCATATCTCCATACTCCCCCAAATGAGGCGATTTTTGTGGGAATCTTCAGATCTCTTCGTGATACAAAGTATCTTGTTAATCCTATGGTTAAATCAAATCTAAGAGCA
Organism: Candidatus Nitrosopumilus sp.; assembly: GCA_013694585.1. Lineage (GTDB taxonomy): Archaea > Thermoproteota > Nitrososphaeria > Nitrososphaerales > Nitrososphaeraceae > Nitrosocosmicus. The sequence continues at coordinate 18,613 of JACDCB010000158.1, forward strand.
ATATTTCTATCCCCTTTATCTACGAAATTGTAGATCTCCTTAGTTATGGAAGGACCTGACTTTGCCTCGAGGGTAGATAATAATTCTAATGGAGATGGTTCCATCAACATAAAATTAAAAATTCTTGCAGATTCTATGAAAGCTTTTCTTATTATATTGATGTCCTTGTACTCGTCTGGCTCCAGATCTCTCATCCCTCTCGGCAGTTGAAATTTCATTGTTGTTTAGACTGTCAATATTTTTTAAATTTAGATTTTCCGGTTCATTATATATCTATTAGTTTAATACAAGTGTATGTTTCTTGACCGTGTTGAATATCTTGACCATATGACTGATGCATACCTACGTATCAGAGGTCAAACCATGAAGGAAGCTTTTGAATATTCGGCAATGGGCTTGGTTAATATCATGTATGATATAGAAAATATAGAGAAAAAGCAGCGGATTCCTATTTTTGCAGAAGGTGAAGAGTTAGAGAATCTATTGTTTGAGTGGCTTGATAAAATCTTGTTGATGATGCTCATTGATAAAGTGGTTTTTTCAAAGTTTGATATGGAAATTACCTTTGATAAAGCTTCTGATAAATACATTATTACTGGCTATGGTGAGGGTGAAATTGTCGATCTTAATAAACATGAACTTAAAGTAGAGATTAAGGGGATAACCTATCATGAACTGAAAATACTCGATTATAAAGATACAAATGAAATCATAATTGAATATATAGTAGATTTATAGCCTTTTTATAATAAAAAATATGTTTTATATCTGCTCTTACAATTCTAGAATTCATAAGAAGATTAGAATATTATTATTCTGTTTATGATAAATAGTTAAATCTAGATTTAATATTAATATAAATATTATAATATTTATATTAATTTATCAATAAATTATAGTGCTTTCGAGAAACTGGAAAAGGAAAAGGAAAGGAGAATACAACATTTTTAATACATCTATTACGTCGTTACAGCTGATCATCTCTTTATAAAGCGTTTTTTCATATAGATATATTATGGGTAATTCATTATATGTTGGTGTCTCATGTGTCAGTATGTAATGATGTGTAGCACATAAAGCTAAATTAGTACGACCTAATATATCAATTCAGTCAATTTATTCTGTATAAATATAGATAAAATATACATTTAAGGTTTTTATCCCCAGACACACATAACCAGCAGCTTTTTAATTTTAGTTGTCGAAATATTAGATATCTCGAACAAATCATTGAATTATGTAGCGAATGGTATATTACAATAGTTTCTATTGATAGTTTGAATCTACCCTTTACATTCTTTCTAATCCGGTTAATTATTCTCAGATCTTAGTTTATCATGTTTTAAAATAATTACAATAAAATAGCTCTAAATATTTGAGAAATGTAAAAAATTCTATCTATAACAAAATATATAATACAATTGATTGTGGTTTACATATTTTTTCTTTTTTTATTTATGGATTCGCATTTTCCTTAGAAATTTCATAAATTTTTTCTATTAGTATAGATGGTTCATGCGATCGTAAAGTCTTATATATCAAATATTAATATAGATTATCCGTAAAAATGACTAACGAATCAGGATCTACCTCCTCCTCTTCTAATACTATAGTAGAATTATCGGAAAATAATTTTGAACACTTTATATCTGATAACAAGATCGTCTTGGTCGATTTTTGGGCAACATGGTGTGGCCCTTGCCAATTTATGCTCCCAATATTTGATAAACTTTCCAAAAAATACACAGATAAAGTCAAATTCGGTAGATTAAACGTCGATGACAATCAATCAATAGCAATGCGTCTGGAAGTGTATGCCATACCCACATTTGTAATGTTTGTAGGCGGTAACGCAGTAGATCGAGCAGTTGGTGCAGTAGGCGAAAAGGGGCTGGATAGTCTACTACAAAAAACCCAATCTTAGCAAATGGAATCTATCAATATGATTACTTGAGTTTTATTCCTAAATTTCGTATTTATACAATCATATTGAATATTGATAATAAATAACAGATACGTTGAGAACTTGTGATTAATTATTAGAAAGAATTTATTATTGATTTGATTTAGATATCATGAGATAAAGTATTTGACGGAAACTCTTTCTTACGATATCCTTATAGTAGGGTCCGGCTTGGCCGGACTCAGGGCTGCTATTACCGCAGCCTCGAAAAACAAGAATCTAAAAATTGCTGTTCTGTCAAAAGTTCAGGTAATGCGTTCTCATTCTGTATCTGCTGAAGGAGGCACAGCTGCTGTACTCTACGAAAACGAAGGTGATAACATAGAGTCACACATATATGATACTATTAAAGGTAGTGATTTTTTAGCAGATCAAGATGTTGCAGAAAGGCTTGTAAATGCGGTTCCATCCGAAATAATACAACTTGATAGATGGGGAATGCCATGGTCGAGACGGGATAATGGAAGAATCGATCAACGGAAATTTGGTGGCTATTCTTTTCCAAGGGCTACTTATGCTCAGGATAAAGTGGGATTTTACGAGATGCAGACGCTCTATGATACATGTCTTAAATATGATAATATTTTTTTCTTTAATGAATGGTTCTGTACTTCCATCCTTCATGAAGCGAATACCTTTCAAGGATTTACTTGCATAGAGATGAAAAATGGCAATTTTATTAAGGTCGTTGCCCCCTCAGGCATAATTTGTACTGGAGGCGCAGGCAGAATTTATAGTTTCTCTACCTATGCTTATTCTTCTACTCCAGATGGTTTAGATATGGCATACCGTGCTGGCATGGCTTTAAAGGATATGGAATTTGTTCAATTCCATCCTACGGGTATTTTGCCATCCGGAATCTTGATTACTGAAGGTGCACGGGGAGAGGGGGGATATTTGATTAACTCTGAAGGTGAACGGTTTATGAAAAACTATGCAGGCGAAAAATTGGAACTTGCTCCAAGGGATGTGGTGTCTCGTTCCATGATAACTGAAATTCAGGCAGGGAGAGGATTTAAGCATATTACGGGTGCAGATTGTCTTAAATTAGATCTAACTCATCTAGGTGCAGAAAGAATTAAAGAAAAACTTGCAGGAATCAGAGAAATTGGAATTAAATTTTCTGGAATAGACGTAATTGATGAACCTATCGAAGTGAGACCTGTGTGTCATTATATGATGGGTGGCATCCATTCTAATGTGGATGGTGCTACTGAATTTAATGGACTGTGGGTAGCTGGTGAAGCTTCATGTAATAGTACTCATGGAGCGAATCGATTGGGGGCAAATTCTACTTCTGAATGCCTGGTATGGGGTACTATTACTGGAGAATTGGCTGCCAATCACGCGTTAAGTAAAAAGAATACCATTCCAAGTACGGATAATCATCAATTTTTGATGGAAGAAAAGAGAATCTATGATGGAATATTTAGAGGTCGTGGAGATGCAAATCCTTATGAAATTAGAAAGAATCTGACTGATACCATGGATGAAAGATCTCATGTTTACAGAAATGAAAATGATCTTATAGAGGGATTGAAAAGAATTCGTACTCTTAAATCGTTAAGTTGGAAACACGTTGATGATCAAGCAAAAGAATACAATACAAATTTCATTAATGTAATGGAGATAGATTCCATGATGCGAGTTGCTGAAATAGTATTGATGGGTGCAATAAATAGACGCGAATCTAGAGGAGCTCATGCAAGAATTGATTATCCCAACCGCGATGATAATAACTTTTTAAAACATACTCTTGCATATTATAATGGTGACAGGGAACCTAGGATGGAATGGCATCCGGTCGTATTTACTCGATATGCACCAGTGGAGAGAAAATACTAAATGGGTATAAAACCTAATAGTGAGAATAATTCTAGTACAGGTGACGACATTAGGCTCAAATCTGGACGTGAAGGATTAATGGGCTGGTTGAACCCTACTAGATATGGTTGGGAAAGAGTATCTTATTGGTTGCAACGTTTAACGGGAGTCGGTTTATTAATTTACTTTATAGGACATATATATGAAACCAGCTCACTAGTAAATGGGATTAATGCTTGGAATAGTATGCTGGAGTTGACTCAGACAACAGGAGGGCACATATTTCTATTGTTGGTTATAGGTGCAAGCACTTTTCATACAGTTAATGGATTACGACTTATTTTTACCGAGTCTGGAATAGGCATAGGTAGACCAGGACGACCGGATTATCCATATGATGCAACTTCTTTGAATTATAAGCAAAAATCTGGTATATGGGTTGCCCTGTTATTAGCAACGATTGCCATGTTGTATGGTGGTATGGTTATGTTTGGAGATGTGACCTAAGATTGGACATGACAAACACCTTTAGCAGTTTGAAATATTTTATGGAGCTTGAAATCTAGAATGCCGTTATTAAAACTACGCGAAAGTCAAATAATGAAAATTCATTATTTGACTGGGATATGTGCCGTATTCTTTGTAGCAATTCATATATTATTTAGACTCATTATGCCATTTGGCCAAAGTTTAGAATTTCATAACGTAGTAGCTAATTATCATAACATATACTATATCATACTATTGGAATTAATCCTTGTTTTCATCTCCATTCATGGATTTAACGGCTTGAGAATTATTTTATTAGAACTTAAACAAAATCAATGGTGGGAGTCCACAATAACTATATTGGTGCTGGCCGCAATGATTGGTGTTATAGCATATGGTACAAGAACAATTATTATTGGGAGTCAATTATAATATGTATCAAGAAAATTTTATACCCTGGTCATCTTTTACACCAATTCTGATTGTTAAACTTGAATATGAAATCAAAAACATGTGTGGATAAATATGAGTGAAGAAACTAATAAAATAAAATTAAAAGTATATAGAACTAATTATAACAAAGAAGAGTCTCCACATTATGACGAATTTGATGTGTCCGTAAAACGATGGACTACGGTTTTGGATGCACTGTTAGATGCCAAAAGTTATTCTGACAGTAGTTTAGGAATTAGATATTCATGTAGAATGGCTTCTTGCGGTTCATGCGGAATGAAAATAAATGGCAGGCCCCGATTAGCATGTTATACAAAAATATCTGAACTAAATGACCAAACAATAGTTTGTGATCCCCTACCTAATTTCCCGAGGATAAGAGACTTGGTCACAGATTTTACGGAATTCTTCGCTCATCATAAAAAGATCGAACCATATATACACAATGAAAAGGTGCCAATTGATGTTGCAAAAAAAGATGACTTGGTTGAATTTAAACAAACTCCAGAAGATGTAGACAAGTATTTGCAATTCTCCTATTGTATTAAATGCGGTTTATGTTATTCTGCATGTCCTACAGTAGCAACGGATACAAAGTTTCCAGGACCTCAGGCTTTATCTCAGGCATATCGATATACGGCAGACAATAGAGATTCTGGCGAGTCAACTAGATTCAACATAGTTGATGAGAGACACGGAATTTGGAGATGCCATTTTGCGGGATCTTGCAGTAATGTATGCCCTAAAGGGGTTGACCCGGCCTTAGGAATTCAGCTTCTTAAGGGCCATCTGATCGGAATTACAAAAAATGATAAAAAAATTGCGACTCTAAGGTCAAAAGAGGAATAGCAAAAAATCATTGATTAATTGGGCAATAGGCTATTTTTCACTCTTTTTCTCATCTTGTTGTTCTGAAGGTTTTTTACTTTCATTTACCTGCTTGTTTATCGCTTCTGCCATGAAATGGTTGCTTACATTTACTTTTACATCGTTGATGCCTTCAACTTTGAAAATGTTGTCTCTTACATCTTGTGCTATTTTAAATCCAAATACTGCTGGACAGAATGGACTTGTAAGATGTAAATCGACATCAACTTTTCCTTTATCGATGTCTACCTTGTCTATTAATTCTAACTCCATTATTGAAACTCCTATTTCCGGGTCAACTATTTTTGTAAGTTCATCAAATATTAGACGTCTAGTTAGTTGTAAATCTTGAGACATGATAACATATAGTGTCATCTTTCCTATTTATTAATTATTTACTAAATTCCAATATTTTTCGCCTCATCGATCTTATTATGTTAAAATATCCGATTAAATTAAAATTTTTGAATGTATAGGTCTAGGCCCAGCGGAAATTTGGATAACAAAGCTCTCTCATTTTTGTCCTCAATAGCCGAAGATGCTGACTTATTTTATTATGATATCTTGGGAAGTCAAGCTCACGTTATAATGTTGTATGAAGTTGGTATCTTGGCTAAAAAAGAACTGGTCGCTATTTTAAAAGGTATGGATCAATTATTGACTCATCCCGATTCTTTAAACAGCTATGGTGATAGCGCTTCTGAAGACATCCATGAATTGGTAGAATCTGCTATTATAAGAATGACTGATATCAATTCGGGTGGGAAAATGCATACCGCACGATCGAGAAATGATCAAGTAATATTAGACATTAGAATGAAACTTCGAGATGATCTAAATCGAATTAGTGCCAATATCATATTATTAATAAAATCATTATTATTGCAGGCAAACAATAATGTTGATTCCATAATGCCTATGTACACTCATTTGCAACAGGCTCAATTGGGTGTTTTTTCTCATTATTTATTATCATATTGCTTTTCTTTAACCCGAGACTTCGAAAGATATTCAGAATCATATAAAAGGATCAATTATTCTCCCCTTGGAGCTTGTGCTATCGGAGGGAGCAGTATGAACATCGATCGTGAAAGAGTGTCCTCCATGTTAGGTTTTTCAGATATTGTCTACAATAGTATAGATGCGACGAGTTCGCGAGATTCTTTGATAGAATTTGCTTCTGCGTCTCTTATTTGTATGTTAAACCTATGTAAGATAGCAGAGGATTTTATTGTTTGGTCCACATCTGAATTTGGTTTTGTATTATTGGATGATCGATTTAGCTCATCCTCTTCTGTGATGCCACAAAAAAAGAATCCTGATCCTCTGGAACTTATTCGTGGAAAGACTGGTGTTTTACAGGGCATTTTTGTAGCAATTTCTACAATTATGAAAGGACTACCTTCAGGATATAGCAGAGATTTACAGGAGATAAAACCTTTGTTATGGAAAATTACTTCAATACTTGAAGAGTCTCTATCTATTATGGTCGGTGTGATATCTACAATGAGTATCGATAAAAACAAAATGTATGCAGAGTCATCTAAAAGCTACGCTATATCACTAGATATTGCAGAACAACTTATCCAAAAAGGGGGAATATCATTTAGGGAGTCCCACAAATTAATCGGTACTTTAGTAGATTATGCGGTAAAGAATGGAAATATACCTCTGAATCTATTAAAATTAAGTGATATATCTGAAGCATTAGGGCTGATTAACTATTCGAATCCTGATCTAACCCCAGAAAAGATTCAAAGTATAATACAAAGGTTGACTCCAGAAAATTCAATAGAATATCGCACTACTAAGGGTTCTCCTAATAAAAATGAACAAAAAGAGATGATTTCATATATAACTACGAAAGTGAATGAATATGAGGAACTTCTTGAGGACCGTTCTAATAGATTAACAATTGCGAAAGACAAACTTAATTTGAAAATAAAAGAATTTATTGATGAATCTTCATAACGTTTTAATAAGAGATTATTCTCTATTACTGAAAAATCTTAGATTTAAATTATCCCATCGAATTACTTATGTTGATGTCAGAAGTAGAATCACAACCTAATCAACAAAACAAAGAAAACAGCCCTACAAGAGATGCAATATACATCGGAAAAAAACCATTGATGGCTTATGTAACTTCAACACTTATTCAATTGGCAAATCAACCTTCTGTAACTATTAAAGCGCGTGGTTTAAGCATTGGCAGAGCTGTGGATGTATCACAAATAATACTAAAGAGAATGGAAAATGCTGGTTATGCTATTGGTGATATCATTATAGGATCTGAAACCGTTCAAGCTGAGGATGGCCGAACAAGAAATGTTTCGACAATAGAAATTCAGGTAAAAAGAAGTTCTTAAATACCTGTAGTTTACTTTTTCTCCCTTTGTGCTATGGAAAAAAAAATTGCAGCGATATTTTTAGCACATATTAACCCTTTGACTGTTTCGCATGAGTCGATTATCCAGAATCTTTTACAGAATTATAGTGTTTATATTTATCCAGTAAGGTTTTTAAAAGATGGGATGGAAGTAAACACACGAAGTTTCCCATTTTCATATGAAATTAGAAAACAAATGATATTGGAATCCTTTAATTATCATAAAAACATTCATGTTCTTGGGGATTATGCTTTTCTTTCTCCTTATATACAATACTTTCCACCATTTGTATCCCCCGCATTTAAAAGATTAAAAAATAAGATAATTCTTAATGTCCGCGAGAATTCTTTTATAACCTACACTGGAGATAGAGCCGAACGGGTTTTGTTATCCCTCTTTGGTTTTAATCCGGTTAAAGCTAATAGACAAGTTATCTCATCGACGAATGTAAAAAATCTGTTATATAACTCGGTTTTATCCTCAGAGAATTTAACTCCGAATAAAGAATCAAAAAGTGATGATTTGAAATGGCATGAATTCGTTTCCCCTAAAGTCGGCCAAGTGATAGAAGACAATTGGGAAACTATAAAAAATTTTTCCAATACTAAGGATGAAACTATACGTGTTATAGGTATGAAATTCCCAAAAAATGGGTTTATTTAAATTGATTACTATGAATTTAACACTTTTATAGAAGTAAAAAACTTGCAAATCTATGAATACTAAGAATGCTGATTTTATTTGGTTTGACGGTGAATTCAAATCATGGGATTCCGTTACCGTTCCTATTACGACTCATGCATTACACTACGGAACGTCAGTCTTTGAGGGCATCAGGGGATACTCAAATGATCAAAATCTGTTTATTTTTAAACTTAAAGAGCATATGCAAAGATTACTTCAGTCTGCAGAGGTCTATTCTATCAATTCAAATTATACTCTTTCTGAAATATGTACATCTACTGTTGAATTATTAAGGAAGAATAATATTAAAAAGTCTTGTTATATTAGACCCATATTATTTGTGGGGTTACATGGAATCGACCTTAATGTTACTAAACGCTCTCCTTCTCACCTAGCCATTATTGCTTTCCCTTTTAACAGATATTTTCCAGAAACCGGGATAAGAACATGCATTTCTTCATGGAGACGAATAAATGAGAACTCTACTCCACCGATGGCAAAAGCTGGAGGAAATTATATGAATTCAGTGTTAGCTACTCAAGAGTGTAAAAGAAATGGGTATGATGAATCGATATTACTCGATTATCATGGCAATGTAAGTGAAGCACCAGGAGAAAATATTTTTCTAGTCCGAAATAATATGATTTATACTCCATCAATATCGGATTCTGTGCTTGAAGGAATAACCAGGGATACAGCTATCACGATAGCAAAGCATCTGGGTTATGATGTATGCGAGCGATCTATTACCCGCACAGAATTATATATTGCCGATGAAATCTTTGTTACTGGTACGGCAGCTGAAATCACTCCGATAATAAGCGTGGATAATCATACAGTTGGAAACGGAACAGTTGGCGAATTTACAAAAAAAATCTCTGACTACTACCAAAAAATAGTAGTATCTCAAATACCCGATTTCAATACATGGGTTACTCCAGTATGGTAAATTCAATGTTATTAATTATAAAATCAAGAAAAAATAGTATAAATTTAGGAGATGAGGAAACAATTGGATGAAAAATCAATCAAAATTGCCGTAATTGGAACTGGCGGCTGGGGAAAGAACCACGTACGCGTATTAAACGATTTGGGAGTATTATCCGCAATATGTGATTCAGATGAGAATAGAGCCCAAGCATTAGCAAAAAAATTTAAGATCAATAGCTATTCAACTGTTGAACAATTACTTGAAAAGGAAACTCCTCTTGATGCATGTCTAGTATGTACTCCGACCAAAACACACTTTCCGATTGCGCAAGAAATAATTAAACATGGGATAAATGTTTTTGTAGAAAAACCATTATCTTTCTCATCAATTGAATGCGAAGAGCTTACAAAATTATCAAAACAGAACAGTGTAATTTTAACCTCGGGATACATAGAACGTTTTAATCCTGCTGTACAAGATCTTAAGAAAATCATTGATGATAATACTTATGGGGAATTGTTAATGATGGAGTTTCATCGGGAAAATAGAATGCCCATGCATATAAAAGATGTAGGTATAATCTATGATACGTCAGTTCATGATATTGACACTGCTTTGTTCATTTTTGATAGTAAGCCAAATGTCGTTTTTGCTCGTGCAGGTAAGAAGTTTCATAATTCTGAAGATTTTGCAACGATAATGTTAGGATTTCCCAATCAAAAAGTAGCAATAATTGTATCTAATTGGATTACTCCAAAAAAAGTTAGAAGATTTTCAGCTGTGTGTTCTGAGGGAACCATCACGGGTGACTTTATCACTCAAGAAATAAGAATAGATGATGAGAACCAAACACTTATTCCACGAAGGAATATTAGAGAGCCACTAACCTTGGAACTAGAAAACTTTGTTAAATCTTTATCTGGGAATATTACCAAGTACCTGGTAACTCCTGAGGATGCGACCGCCGTAACAAAAATCGCTGAAGCATCTTTAATATCGAGCAATACTGGGACACCTGTTTACCTTTCTTTCTGATATGCCCGTGTATGCTAATAATATATACATTTTCGCAGGGCGTCTTGAATTGTAATGTTCTCCGATGAATACAATATTTCGGTAACTAATATTACTTTCCTTGAAGATAATGATACTGCCCTATCTTTGAGTCATGTTGATTGCTAAATTTGCTCACTCAATTCCCGCCCTCATCTGACAGGTAAATTCGTATATTAAGTTAATTATAAATGGACTGGAATAGAAGTCTAATTGAATTAGAATGTCTGAAAAAAAAGAAAGCTCTGTAATAAATTTCATTTCTCCTAAAGCAACGATTGGTGAAAATGTCAAAATATGGCATTTTGTATATGTTGGGGATAGTACCATTATAGGTAATGATGTTATGATTGGCTCACTTACTCACGTGGATTACAATGTTAAGATTGGAAATAACTGTAGGATAGAAGGTTCTGTATATATTCCACCACTTACAGAAATTGGGAATAATGTTTTCATTGGCCCTGGGACTACATTTACCAATGATCCTTATCCTATGAGCAAAAGAATGGTTGGGGTGATCATTGAGGATGGCGCAATCATTGGAGGTAGATCCATTATTAAAGCTGGCGTAACAATAGGTAAGAATAGTGTAATTGCAATGGCTGCTGTAGTAACTAAAGATATACCTCCAGATGTAGTAGTAATGGGACATCCGGCGAGGATAAAATATACTAGATCAGAATATGATGTAAAAAAAACCAATTGGGATGTTTAGTATTTCCTTATATTTCATTTTTTATACTCCTGGCAAATTTATGTTTTAAATTAGATCCTTTCTATGTGGAACTTGATTTCATACAATCTGACGGAATATTGCACCTGGATGGAGAGAAAGAGAAAAAATAATACAGATCAATTAATACTTTCATCCATATTCAAATTTTCTGCATAATGGTGATACTACATTTCCATTGTGTTGAAAGTAGAATTCGCTGCTACTATTATTAACTTGTAGTTTGGATGACGATGATTGATATTTTTTTCCATCCTGTCAATTATTTTCTTATGATCTGCACTTGAACAGGCAATTATGATGTTGTTAGTAGAACTGGGGATGTAACTTTCAACGTCTTCGATTTCTACTTCTGCAATGTAATCTCGTAGTTTTGATTCCAGTAATTCTCGAATAATTGTTTTATCTCCTCTTATTTCATGATTATCAATTGTCCAAAAAATAGTAACCTTTGTTCTACTGGCCTTTATCTCTCTGAACTTTAGTTGACTTCTTGTTTCGTCAACCAAGTTTTTTATGAATCCTTCAATAGACCTCACTGTCCCATTTACTACATAGCTTAATGCAGTAGAGCTAGATATAGACAAGCCAATAATCCGAAGATCGAATAAGCCATTTGCTATTTCATCAAAATATATTGACTCTACATTATTGTAAAAGATTTCTCGTCTATCTTCTTTTGATTTACCTAATTTTGAAATTTCATTGATGCACGTTAAATTTGAGTACTTGTTTATAATATTAATCGAATAGACTAATTCTGCTGATGTTATATTTGATAACTTGATGTCATTTTGAATGTGATTGCTCTCATTAATCAAATCAAAAATGCTACTTAAAAATAAATTTTCATTTCTTTGTTGATGAGAACCCAATATTATCTCAGACGTCTTGTCCGAGTTTATTGGATTATAATAATATGTGACATCTGTCCCAACCATCAAACCCGATTGATGTTCAATGAGTGTAATTATTTCATTATTTCCTCCAATACCTAATGGAACATTAATCACAATTACGGTATTTTTCTTTAAATATGTGATTATCTCTTTAAATTTTAAAATTATTTCATTCTTTACATCTTGATTGACTTTTCTTATTCTAGGTGCAAAAAAGACTATTGGAGCATTACTAATTGCTTTGTCGAAAGGTTCTAAATTCAATAGTAACTCCTCCTCATTTAAGAAGTTAATATGCGGATATTCTTTTACAATTTCAGGAGTGAGAATAATTCCCAACCTAGAATTTTCATCAATAATAATTACTTTTGATTGTTTACGAAGTATCTTTTTTGCAATTTCATATCCCTCGGTACTTAATCCATAAATGACAATATGCTTATCCTTAGGATCACTCTTTTCTATCTCCAGATTTTCAATATTTTTACCATTATTATGAAATGTATAATTTGATAATTTTTCAATCTCTTCACTAATACTGTCATTTGGTTTAGCTATCCTGTCTGAAATTCTCTACTCCCCCAATACCTTAATTTTAAATTTCTTTATTTAGTTTTGGATTTATTGATTTTTATTGCAATTTCGACTAATTAACGACATTAAAAGCGAAAGAATTTTTTAATATTAAAGAATTATTCTAATTGTGAAGATTTGGTTTGACATTTTGACTCCAAAACAAATAATGTTTTTTAAACCTGCGATTATCATGTTGCAAAAACAGGGTCATGAGGTCTTATGTACATCACGAAATTATAGAGAAGCCAATGAATTGTCACGACTAATGGGGTTGAATCTTTTGATGATTGGTAACCATGGAGGATCAGATCTTTTTGATAAACTCTTTCAAAGTTCAAAGAGAATTATGGAACTGGCTAAAATAATTTCCAAGTTTTCTCCTAATTTAGTGATCAGTTTTTCATCTCCTGAAGCCTCTAGAGTTTCTTTTGGTTTGGGAATAAATCACATTGGTTTCAATGATTCACCACATGCCGAAGCTGTTGCAAGATTAACTATTCCGTTGTTGACAAAGTTATTTTCTCCATCTGCTATACCCATTTCCGCCTGGAAAAGATATGGTATATCCTCAAAGCAAATTATACGTTATAAAGGCTTAGATCCTGTTGCATGGTTAAGCCGAGACATTCATGAAATCACCTTCCGACCGCAAGGTCGGAAACGACCGCGGGTAGATAAAGATTTTGAATTCTTGAAAGAGTTAAAGATAGACTACTCACGAAAATCTATCCTGATAAGACTTGAAGAATCAAAGGCTGCCTATATATCTAACAAGCATTTTCGAGTACGACCATTAGATTTAGTAGATCATGTAGTAAATAATTTCGCTGCTAATAACAATATCATTATTCTATGTAGATATCCAGATCAAATCACAGAAATGTCTAAAAGATTCAGAAATAAAGCCATTGTATTGAGACAGGTTGTTGATGGGGTTAAACTTTTGAATAATATTGATATTTTCATTGGTGCAGGGGGCACAATGACTGCAGAGTCTGCACTACTAGGCAAACCCACTATCTCTATAGCCCCTATTCAGTTCTATATTGATGATTATTTAAAAAAAATTGGATTAGTTGCCCAAGCATCTAGCCCGGTTCAAATTGACAAATTATTGAAATCATTCTTAGACGACGAACAAAAATGCATTTTAATACAAAACCGTGCTACAAGAATATTAAATAAAATGGAAGATCCGATTGAAAAACTCCTAACATATGTATCTACAATTAATAAAAAATAGATTCGTAAAATTAATAACGTCCGTACTTACAATATAAAAATGCCCGGAAGCCCGGTAGTATTACAAGTGCCGAGTGTAGTGGCCAAGCATAGAGGCCTTTGGAGCCTTTGACCCCAGTTCGAATCTGGGCCGGGCTATGATTATTAT
>JACDCB010000175.1 GCA_013694585.1 Candidatus Nitrosopumilus sp.
CCCATTAATTACATGGGCTCATATACTTGAGCCTCCTTTTCATAATTGGTTAAAGATGGAGAGAATGAAGACTAGTCAAAACTATCTGGAGGTTTCCATCTAAGTGCCAACAAAACTCACTACTACCGTTGAGAAGATAGAAAGTATTTCTAACAAGAATAATTCTCATTTGATCCTTGAATTTCATGAATTCATGAAGGAAAATGGATCTTCAGAAAGACACCAAAATAACAACTTAAAGATTATCTTGTCATTTACACAGTTTCTTGACTCTAAATTTCTAGTAGACGTTGACAAGAGAGAACATATTTTGGTATTTCTGCAATCAAAGATAAAGGATAAAGACTTGGATCCAGACCAAAAGTGGATAACAACTTATAATGATTATCTTCATAGATTAAAACACTTTTTCAGATGGCTATATAACAGGAGTAACAGTAACAATGCATCGATGGATGAGTGGACCACCCCAGACTTTTTGCAAACAATCAAACCTAAAAAGACTAAAAGATTAAGTCCATATTCTGAAACTGAAATCTGGGATAAAGATGAATTTTTATCCATAATAAAATATGAACCTTATAAAAGAAATAATCACAAACAAACAGGTAAAAAATTCCTGCATAGACAATAATTTATCATACTTTAACGTATATGTATATTCCTTCTGCAAAAGGATGTAGGCTTTGGCGTGAGCCAATAAAGGTCTTGAGATAGCATAATAGATCTCAATACCAAGACCCAATACCTGCAATACAATAAGTTATGTTAATTTTACTTTAAATGTGGTGATAACATTCGTTAGGTTTAATTTTTATTCATATCTAAAACTTTGCAACATTGACTCAGGGGTTTAAGAATAATGCATAAAATTCCGCTACTTATGATTGAAGTTACTTTTATAGATATTATTACCCTCGTCCTTATATTTGTCAATTACTATTATAATATACGACTTCAGAATTAGAATTCAAAAATTCGGTAAAAGGATTTGCATGTCTACATTGTAGGATCACTTTTGACAATGTTGACGATGAAGAAGAACACATTAAACTAGAGCATAAAGAACATAGATTACCTAGTGGCTGTGGTTAACCTTTATTTTTTATTAGATCTATAATTATTTAATGAGGCGTTGTCCCGTTGGTTTGGATTTCAGTTTCTTGAATAGCCAGAATTCATGACCTGTCATTTATTTGATTTTTTTATTTTAACAAACATTGCCAGGTTACATTGGCTTAGAATGGCAGACTTTGATGAAAGTCGTGAAATACTATCTAGATGTTTAGGCTGTCCTGAAAACGCTTTCGATGCATATCGTGAACCTATTGACAATGAAAATGATGAAATTATTGAATCTAGTTCAGGTGCGGAATCTATAATAACATTCATGGAAAATAAAAAACGTTGGACAGGAACACCGACTCAACTATTACAACAATTAGGTGATATTATATCCCAAGTGAATTCAAATATCAGGAAAAGCAAATATTGGCTAAAGGCACCTAGTAGACTGACAAAATCGATGACATCAATGAAAAATTTTATAATTTATGAATAATAACCTAACTATCGGCACAAAAAATGACCGTGTTTACAAAGAATATTCAGATCAAATCAAAATCTGAAAATGACATTATCGAAATTACAGATGAGGTAACAAAAACTGTTAAAGAAAGCAAAATTCAAAACGGCGCTGTCGTAGTTTTTGTTGTCGGGTCAACTGCAGCAATCACGACCATAGAGTATGAACCAGGATTGCAAAAGGATTTTCCAAAGATGTTATCAAGACTGGCGCCTAAAGATATTGAGTACGCTCATGATAATACATGGCATGATGGAAATGGACATTCGCATGTTAGGGCCTCATTGATTGGACCAGGCATAACAATTCCTTTTGTAGAAGGACATCTAACGCTTGGCACCTGGCAACAGATAGTGCTGATAGAAATGGATACAAGACCTAGGGAACGCAAAATCATAATTCAAGTGATTGGTGGATAAACGTGTCATATCTTTAGAAGTTAATAATAATTATTTGATTGATTACAGTTCATATTTAATTATGACATTAGTGTCACCTAGAGGAAACATGGTGGAGTTTTTAATTTCTATAAAATAACTCTGTACATTGCATTGAAAACCTGATATGGCAATAAAAAATTTCGAATGCGTAACATCTAGTTCAAAAATTCATACAGGCTTATTTCCTTACTAATGGAAGTATTAATCAAAATATTTATATGACTATGTTTAAGAGGGCAATTATGGCAACTATGTGTAGCAAATGTAATAAACATGAGTTAACGAAAGATAATAAATGCAGCAATTGTTTGGAAGAACAGGATAAATGTTTATGTTTAGATAAGTAAGTTAACTTACGAACATTATATTCATATAACCACTGACTGTACAAATAAAAGAGTCATTGACTGATAAATTTCAAAATGATGAAGTCATATCGACGTATCTTAAGTAATCTTTGAGAACCTATTACTTAAAATTGCATCCAAAAGATATGAATTCAACTCAGATTTTCCTCTTATAGTAGTGTTAATATAATCGGAACCAAATTGGATGGGTCTCAAGCAGTGCTTATAGATAAATTCTTGTCTTGTTTTTTCTTGTAATATCGGTTATAGAAGCAAATAATTTCAATTGAACAAACCCTACCTCATTTTGCAGATTAAGTTCGATGCTAAAAAACAATTGATAAACTCCTCACCTGTTAACTCAAAGGGTCAACTCCTTAACCTGGGATGGATTCTTTAAAGAAAAAAATTATATTTTGATTCCAATATGGAGACCATTATCTTGGGCCTATGTATTCATCTTTGTAGTAGAGCGCAAGGATAATTTATTATCTAAGAATTGTGAATTTTTCAGTTACAATATCTGAAAATTTGGATCACATTTGTTTCAAATCCCTTTGAAATGTTGCTGACTTATTTAAAACCTTATCGAACTCCAAGTTCTTGACATAACAGAACCTATTTTAAAAAACCGATATCGTAGTGAAGCCCACGTCGTCCCACCCATCAGATTTTAAAAAAGGGTAATAAAAAATGATAAAACGAAAAAATTAATCGTTCGTAACTCATTGTATCCATATTAAGAATTTGTTTAACTAACTCAGATAAAGTTTAATAAATTAATACCTAAAAAAGATGTATGAGCCCATTTACCTACCAGACTCAAACCCCCTTG
>JACDCB010000199.1 GCA_013694585.1 Candidatus Nitrosopumilus sp.
TGGTAATATAATAAATATCATTTAGGCTTTATGTTTGCATCAGGGATGGTTAAGAAAAAACTTTTTTGAGGTAGTTGATTATTTGACTTATATTCGCAACTTACAACGTTTTCCTCATAGCATATTAAAGTTGTATCATTTACTGAAGGAATCTTGTAATATTTCATAACTTTAATGTCTGAAAGGATGATCGCACCTTGATTTTCTAAAGTTCCATTGATTTTGTAAAATCCTGAAGAATTCTTAAAACTCTTTATGATTTCTACCAGAGTCTTGCCTGTGGAGGCCTCAGTAATGTTCGCTTCATCTGGATAAGGTGACCTTGATTTTTCATTATCATTATGAAAAGCCGTAGAATAAACATAAAAAACTATATCTGATGTTGATAAACTGTATACGCTCAAGAATCCAAAAAGTATCAATGCATATACCGTTAACACCAACATCATAGATCATATATATATACATATCAAACTATTTCATCGATTGTGTTATTTCTAGCAGAAAAATAAACCTCATTTTTATTATCTACTATCTATCTATAAAATAGAGAAGTTTATGATTCTTACTATGATATCAATACAAGAATAAATACTAAAAATAAGTATAGACCAGATTCTAATGTTTATGATTTGTAAAAGAGTTGATCAAACATTTCTCATATAATTTCATTAGCCTCTTAAATAATATTATTCGGTAATTATGGTTAGACGAAATGACTACTATTTTGGCAGCAATGCAAAACTCACTTTTAGTTTTAGATTCCATAAAAGAGGGGTGAAAATCCATGAACATTTAAAACATCACAGTCCTAATTCAGTAGCACTTGATCCGGACAATCCTAGCACGGCATATTGCGGACTTTTGATGCTGGACTTTGGAGAACTATTGATGGCGGTCAACGTTGGGATAAAACCTCTTTAAACGTGTCTAAATCTTATATCACATCTATTTCAGTGAGTCCGATTGAAAAAGGAGAATCCGGGCTAAGTAAGCTATATTTTGACACTGAGCCGAGTGTAATTTTCTCGTCAACTGACGGCGGTCAAACATGGGAAAAAATCAATGGTTTTAATAAACTGAATTCATCATCTACTTGGTCTTTTCCTCCTAGGCCTTGGACCCATCATGTTCGTTGGATAGAACCTGACAAGAATAAAGAAGGGTATATTTTTGCTGCAATAGAGGCTGGTGCATTAATTAAAAGTCTTGATGGTGGTAAAACGTGGATTGACAGGGTGGAATATAGTCCGTATGATACTCATGTACTAAGAACTCATAAAAAAGCACCAAAAAGACTCTATTCTGCTGCTGGTGATGGTTATTTTGAAAGTGATGATTATGGTGAATCCTGGAAAAAATTCGATGATGGACTTGATCATCATACATACCTATTTGGATTGGCGGTAAATTCAATTGATCCTCAAAATATAATTGTATCTGCAGCAAGTAGCGCTTGGAAATCTCATTCTATACAGGATTTAGAGTCATTTGTATACAGACGTTCATCGGATGACAAAAAATGGAACTTAATTACTGACGGCATACCAAATTCAAAGGGAACCGTCATTTCTATGCTTGAATCCAATCCTAATAGAGGAGATGAGTTTTATTGCTTGAATAATCGAGGTATCTATTGCTCTAAAGATTCGGGAATCTCATGGGAGATATTAGAAATACCTTGGCCAAAAGAATATTATTTGCAACATCCTTGGGCTTTGGCAATACAAGATTAGTATTCATATACATGATTATATCCCAGTTTGAAAAGAAATATGAGCAAAACTCCTTTTTGTTATTAATGTCAATATTTGGATGTGTAGCAGCGACACCTTTTCTAATTATAGGTAGCTGATTCGTTTTATCAAATAATCCTGCAGGATAGGTTACAGTGCATAGCTCGTCTAAGGGAACAAATTCCCGTTAAGATATCAAGCTAAAACATTCTAATTCCAAAATGCTCTTGCAAAGGGTATCAAGAGAGATAAGGATGAAAAAGACCTATATCTAGAAAATTTTCATATCATAATAGGTTATTACCCTATATTTATACAGCAATTTGATTTGAATATTTTTGATATTTTTAATCAAATTCAACAATTTCAATCCAGTTAGGGTCTTTACCTGACTCATATCGATTCAAGGGTTCTAATTCACCAGTTTCCTGATTGATTGCATGTACAGATACATGACCTGATTCCTGTCCTGCTGCAATCACAAAATTACTCCTAGGATCAATGTTAATACCACGTGGCGTCTTTTCAGTATCATAACTTCCAATGTATGTCAAATTCCCTGAGTGACGGTCAACAGCAAATGCAGTAATTGTACTAGTAACTCTTTCACTTACATATAGCCATCTGCCATCAGGTGTAATGTGAATATCTGCAACTCCAATAGTAGTAACTTCCCCATCTTCCATTTCTGGCGCACCATATCCAGCTGCAGGAGTTGATGGTTCAAGGCTTATGTTGGGAGGTATTGCTGAAATTCTCTGGAATTCAGTTAAAATCCCTGTTCTGTTATCTATCTTATAAGAATAAACCATACCATCCATTTCATTCGAGACATAAACAAACCTGTTATTTGGTGAGAAATCAAAATGCCTTGGTCCAGAACCATCCTTAGTGTATACAACAGCTGGATCATTTGGTGTGAGAACTCCAGTGGATTCGTCAAATAAAAATTGTTTTATCTGTGCATTTCCCAAATGAGGCGCATACACAAATCGATTTGATTGATCAACTAGTATTGAATGGGGATTAGGACCTGTGGAAATTACCTGAACAGGTTCTGATTGAACAAACCCATTGAACCCTATTGGATTCACAGCAATTTTTGCATCAGTATATGATACTGATAAAAGAAAACGCCCAGTTTGATCTACTGAGATGTATGCCATGTTATGGGGTAATGATTCTTTAGAAAGCTGAGTCAGGTTACCAGTCTCTGAATTAATCAAATAAGTAATCACTGAAAAAGGTTCTGAACGAACAGATGCATAAAGGAATCGATGATCTGGACTCAAGGCCATATGCTTTACATTTGGTCCAGCAGGTACCTTTTCCACCATTCTCATATCACCGGTTTCAGGATCTAACTTCATGACTGCAATGTCTCCATCTTCGCCATTAGAAACATACACAAATGTTCCTTCCGAATAGGATTGATCTATTCCCATAAATAAAATTGGAACCATTAGCACCGCCACAAAGATGGGAATCCTAAAAGCAAATACCGTTTTTTTTTCTGTCATTAATAAATCGTACTGGTATCTATAACTAGTATAAATAGATTTCTTGTGTAAGTCAACAAAAATTCCAAAGGGATGTATCAAAATCTCTGATTAATTTCGTGTCACAGATGTGGGGTCGGATTTACACTGTTCCTGTACAAATCTGAGGTTAAATATTGAGAAATGAATGGTATTGATCCTCTCTAACTATATATTTGTTGTATTATTGGATCGCTTTGCAAATTATATGAATCTTATCTGATAATCTAAAAACATTTAGATCAC
Organism: Candidatus Nitrosopumilus sp.; assembly: GCA_013694585.1. Lineage (GTDB taxonomy): Archaea > Thermoproteota > Nitrososphaeria > Nitrososphaerales > Nitrososphaeraceae > Nitrosocosmicus. The sequence continues at coordinate 3,521 of JACDCB010000199.1, forward strand.
ATGCCTTTTATCCTATTCTATATTTTTTGATTTTTCTTTTTCCAATTACTTCTCTTTTCACTTAGATTCTCAAAATTTTCATATATCTGAGGCCTTGTTTCTCTCATTCCCTCTACTATAGGTTTTGCCTTATGCCAAAAAGGACTAGGATTAAAAATATCAAAATATATATCTGGGGCTATCAGACCATGACTAATAAGTGTGCCCGATAACTCAAAGAACCCACAAACTGCAATAAAATGCGATCTTTCTTTTGATGTTCCATAATATTTTTCATGATACTCTTTGTAACTATTAGCATTTAATTCATCTAAAAACCAGAGTCTGGAATCTCTATGACTATCATAAATTTTGTACAAGTCAAGAATTAGATTTGCTTGATTATCTGAAGACATGTTATATTACATATTATTGTACCTGATAAAGATATGAATTTGTTTTAGCTATTTTAATAATATCTATTTATTAATGAACTTGCCAAAGGTCGAGTCTTATGCTATTTTGACATAATTTTGAGATTAGCGAGTTAATATTATGGAATTATCAAAATTTTTTACAATAGAGATAAAACATAAAGATAATCCTCTCAGACATTCTTGTGATTTGAAACTAGAAAAAAATAATTTCAAGACGATAGAAAATATCAATCATAATAATTATTATTATTCCATGAATACTAAAAAGGTAGTTGGGTAATCGATCTTTAACTTCTACTCCTAATTTTGACCCCATTCAATATAAGAATAATACGAGGCTAAATTGGAATACTGTTGCTCCTAAATACCATGCGGATTGGGCAAATACTTATACAGGCCCTTTCAAATCCACAATTGAATTAGTTAAATTTGCTGAAATAGATCAAAATGACATAGTTTTGGATTTAGCTTGCGGAACTGGTGCAGTTTTAAATGAAGTAGTTAAACAGCTGTATGTTAATAGCAGAGGTGATCATATTGGCGATAGAGCTGCCCTGGTGGTGGGAATTGATATATCTAGGGTCGCTCTTTCAATAGCTAAATCATCGATATACCATAGATTCCCAGAGTCATTTTTTATAGAAATGGATTCGGAGAACTTAGGGTTTCGTAACGCTTCTTTTAATAAAATTTTGTGTCAGTTTGGCTTGATGTTTTTTCCAAATGCAGTGCATGTTATCAAACAACTAAAAGATCTTTTGATAAGGGGTGGAAAATTGGTTATATCTGTACATGGAACTTCTGAAGGTGTTCCTTATTTTAGTTGTATAATGAATTCTATCTTGAAATATATTCCTG
>JACDCB010000220.1 GCA_013694585.1 Candidatus Nitrosopumilus sp.
TCCTAACGCTCCAAGCATTAGGGTTTTGACTGTTGTTTGATGTATCATGGAAATACTACTTCACCCTCAAATATACATAATAGTATATGATGTAGACACAAACAAAACTCAGGATAAATAACTAGTATGAAATCTCATACTAGTCCCACCGAACCCATTTAGAAATACACACCAATATAATTTGTAAAAGGCATTGTGAGTTAGTAGACGTGGTTTATAATTCAATAAGGTATCATTTCGTAAAAGAATCTCACTATGGAATATTGAAATGAATTACTTCAGCCTTGTTTGATGGACTGTTTTCTCCAAATTGACGCTGATTATAATCATCCCCATAGTCTATGTTTACTTCAAATCCCGTTCCAACAGGCACATTACTTGACTCGAATGAAAAGGTTTTATACAATGTTTCTCCTGCAGGGAAGTAAATTCCATAGGCAGGTTTGAATAGGTTATCAGGATAATGATCCACACTTACTGTAATTCCACCATAAATGTCTCTAAAAGAGTCATTTGTGACCTCGATAATGATTTTAAAGGTATCCTTACTTGTTGTCGTCGGTGGAGTATTAGAGTCAGAACAACTATCAAATCCATCATAATATCCGTTCATAAATGAACCTGTGTGATAAGATGGTCCTTTTCCAGGCTGATTTATGTATCTATCATCCGGATTAGCTATTTTTACATCATCACAACCATGGTCGTAACCAGAACTATAAGGACTCTGGGCATATGCTTTTGTGGTAGATAATGGAAAAGTAAAGATAGAGATTGTAAGAATAGCGACTAATAAAACAACAATCAATGTGGATTTTCTAAGACGTTTGTTATTGATATTTGATGAAACATCACGTAATTGTTTGTAATTGACATTTTCATGATTTATCATATAATCCTTGATACAAACTACTATTAAGGCTTTATTTGATATTTTTCTGGGGATATTTGGAGAATACTAAGTAAGGATCTTGAATAGTTTAATTAACTATCCCCATTTTCATTGTGACAAGTGAATAAATTGCTTGGTTGTGGGGCTTGATTTATTTAATGATGCTCATGAGTATAACTAGGAAGTAGCTTTATATCTTTGATACTTGGTCGGGATCCAATCAAAACTTAGTTTGAAATTCTCAAAACAACGGATTTCCTACGAATAGCAGATAAATAGTGAATTACTCACAGATCTGTTAGTATTCCCACCGAACCCGCACATTTCTATCACATCATTTTATAATAAGATCAAATAATCACTGTGGATTACCTATCATCTTGCTTCTAATGTGTGAATTCCCATACCAACAGATGTCATATTCCGGAATCAACAGAACCCATTTACCTCAAGGATTTAAATCTCGCCCAGTCCATCGCCTATAGTTCGAAAGATTTCGAGATATTCTAAAATTAGATAATCAATTTGTTAGCAAAGAAATCCTAATTTTTAGTATAGGTAAAACATTATCAAAATTTGGCTATTTTATTTCAATCTAGTGGCTTTGATATTGCGTCTGCGATACTATAGGTGGATAGTAGATTTCGGACATATTCAATTTTTTTGCGGCCAGTAGCATTTTTGAACTTTTCGCCTCTGAAGATATTCTAATCAAATTAGGGGTATTTTTGATATTTTGAAAAAATGAGATCTAAGATTTTAAATTATTTTTCGAATATGACAGGATCTAATACTTTAAATAATTCTTGTCTAAATGAAGAAAACTGAATATACCATCAGAAATAATAATTTAGTTTTTGTAAATTATTGGGAATGCTCTACTCCAAAAGCTATCTTCATAGTTGAATGATATCGCAAAATCTTACCAGTACCGGGATCAACTTTTGCGGTCATATCCATTAATTCCACTCCTGTTATTCCTTTGATTGTTTTATTAGCTTCTTCCAACGCGACTTGGGCTGCATCTTGCCAACTCTTGTCAGATGATCCGATTATTTCAACTACTTTTGCTACATGTGCCATTATTATTATTAGAAATATTCCACATATATCTTATCTGTAAAAAATATTCAACGCATCGCTGAATTCGTTGGGATTCCATTTTATTTCAATTGTCATCAAAACATACATTGTGACTATAAACTAGTCTCAATAAAACAAGAAGATAATAGAAAACCCACAGATTAGATATCGAATGATATTTTTTTGCATTAAATCAGATAGAATGTCCAACTAATAATCTCGTTTTATTTTAATTTTACTCAAACAATTAGCACTATTGATAATCCAGGGTAAAGGTTCTTTCACCATCAGGGCGGACGAATTTAGAGGTTGTTGCATGAATATATAAAAAGAAATACATAAAATGGGTAAAGGAAAGGTCTAGAAAAAAATAGAAGATCGGAATTTAATGATTTTCATTCTTGTAAATTTCAGAAGATGAACAAATAACTGCAAGTTAATAGGGAAAGTCCATCGTAATTAGATATTTAAATATGGGGTAATGGATAAATTGTTCCAAGCTGAAATACTATCATTGACTTTTTTTAAAAAAATTTTATCAACTATGAGAGGCAAGTCTGAGCATGAC
>JACDCB010000236.1 GCA_013694585.1 Candidatus Nitrosopumilus sp.
AAAGGCTATTAATCCGGCAGGTAGAAGATATGCTGTTAATGCACAATAATAATATTAATTGATGCTAATGGGTTAAGTCTACAGCGAAGGACAGAGCGTTTGTTCTAAACAGGGGTGTAGTGCATGAATATTATCTTTAGAATTGAGCATCTAATTGCTTATATTCAAAAAATGGTAATCCGATTCTTAGTGTGCTAGACCTCCTTTCTGATCTTTTCTGTTTCACGAAGTAGTCAAAATATGCGATTTCATATTTTACTACATACCGCTCTTTCTGTGGTGCTTATCAGATATTACAAGAGGATGACACAATATTAAAAACTCTATATATGAGGGTAATCAGCATCAGCCTTTGCAGGAAACAGATATTTTTCCTATTTCCCCACGTATTTAGTAATATATGCGCTGTTTCAACAAGTAGCAGCTATTCGACACCCAACATAACCATCATTTGCAGCTCAACTTTCTATAAATGCTATTGCCAGAAATCTCGATGATAGTAAAAAATTAGCAAGTCAAGAATCGATCCGGACAAAAAGCATAAACTTGATCCTCCATATATTCAACAGATGGGTGAAAACCTATATTTGTAATATGATTGCAGCCGTTCTAGCCTATTTCGTGAGTAATTAGCAGTCATAATTAAATTAGAGTACGGCCTTTTAATTATTTCAACTTTAATATAATTTCAAATTTATGCGATATAACTTAATTTTTTATAACCTTTCAATTTTCAAGTGTTATTGGTTAATATCTCTAATGGATAGATCAAAATTCATTGTGGATCCAAGGATAATATCACAAAGAAATTGATTCAAAATTAAAAGTCATTGAAATACTGAATTTACCGGGGCTTGACCAACCTGGAATTCGTTTCTTCTTGTTGAAAAGCTTTGCCTTTCTGTCAAGGAATAATTGTCTTTTAACTGGCTTCCAAGATACCCAATAACCATTCTTGTTCATAGTGACTAATGCTCAAATATACTATTTAGGTCGGATTTACATTGATTTAATACCATGAAAGTTTCTTATCGAATAAAATTCTCTATTAAATTACAATAGAAAGCCATAGTAATATAAATTCAGTTTCAAGTAAAATAATCACGATATAGCATAACGTTCTTGTAATATTAATGCATAAAATGCCGTTAAAGAAAACAATAGTCGTAGCTTCTATAGCTCTCTTGTTAGTGGTTTCAGTTTCAATTTCAACCAATAATTTATCATATGCCTTTTTGGGTTTTGATCTGGGTGGTGGTACAGATCAATCACTGGGAAGCTCACAGAGGTCCATACAAGGTGCCCAATGTTATTCACCAAATGCAAGTATTATTGATTCGTGTAACTCTGGAGACGCATCAGCCAGCGAAAATCTTGGTCATAATATATATGGACAATAAATAAACCTCAATTTTTTCTTGCTATTTCTAACATTATCAGAAATGATTCAAAATCAAATTTTTAATTTTTTGAAATACACCGTCCAGATGGAATCATATTAAATACAGATCTTTTACAGAAATAATTGAATCTAGTTTCTTCTCTTTTAAATTCTATTTATTGCAACAATGTGACTTAAGTATTGGCCTATTTGTAATAATAACACGATTTCATCTGACGTAATTTTAAACAATTTTACCCTTTGATTATTGGATTATATTTTGAACGTTCTCGCACTAAGTATCGTTTTTATGTGTTCCCTCTTCTCTGATGTGATAATCAAAAAAATTCTTACATTCTATTCAATCGATAACAGTGCTATTGCATAAAACCTGTATTTATATTTGATCAAATTACGATCCTCAAAACAAAAAATTAGTAATAACTCCGATCATTTTTCATCATAATATTTAATAAGAGTTGCATAGATTTAATGATATTTTGAAAAAGTGTATTATTTTTTTTTCTACAAGTAAAATGAATAATTATTATATTAATCTAGGAGTTGAAATTTTCTTCCCAATAGTAATTATTTAAAATTCATTTTGGTAATTTTAAAGCTCCGACTGTAGTTATTTTTGTTTAAAAGTATTATACATTGTAACTAAATTTTTTATAGCCTTTCTCTTTTTAAAGAGCAAGAAGTAATAATGACAATGAATAAAACAATACTTTTGACATATGGAGTTGCTTGAAATGCCTACTGTGCAGCATTTCGAAATACCTGCAGATGATGTAGAAAGGGCGTTAAAATTTTACAAAGGGGTATTCGATTGGACCATGCAAAAATTGGGCAACCCTGAAGACCCCTCAAAGGATTATTGGTTTTTTGACACTAAAGACGAAAATGGGAATAAGGGTATTGGAGGCGGACTAATGAAACGTCAAGCCCCAGAACACTCTGTTACAAATTACATTACAGTACCGTCTGTTGATGATT
>JACDCB010000248.1 GCA_013694585.1 Candidatus Nitrosopumilus sp.
GAAATAACCAAGAAGCCATAGCCTGCTATGATAAAGCCATCGAGATAAACCCACAGTATGCAGATGCCTACAACAACAAAGGCTTGTCTTTGTATTATCTAGGGGATTACCAAGAAGCCATAGCCTGTTATGATAAAGCCATCGAGATAAACCCCGAGTATGCCGATACATTCTATAATAAAGGAATGGCCCTGTCAGCCATATCTAAATTTGCAGAAGCCATCAGTTCATACGAAAAAACGCTAGAAATCGATTCTGATAACGTCAAAGCTTTAAATGGAAAATCATGGATACTGGCAAATCAACTCCCTCCACGCATTAACGAAGCATTGGAAACAATAAAGCGAGCATTGGGGATTGACCCAACCGATATAGATATTCTGTATACGTACGGATTCATAATGGAGCACATGGGATCTTATAAAGAATCAGTCTCAATTTACAACCATATATTAAAACAGGATCCCTTAATACCCGAAGTTTGGTATAGATGCTTTGTATCTAAAACAAAATTGGATGATGACGAATTACCTGATTCTGTATTCTACTTGAATCAAGCAATTGATCTAAACCCAGAATATGCAATTATGTCAAAGACAGACGGACAAAAAAAAATGTCTGGGAATGAAACGCACTATTCTGTTCCCATTATGTAATCCTGTTGCGGAAAATCACTTTCAGAATGGTGATTTCACTAAAAACCATTTGTATTCCACGCCTAATGCAAAAAAAATCTTGTTTGGCTGTATATACTAAAAATACTAAAAATAAGTATTATATCTTGCTATCAAATTATTAAAGTGACATTTTTCATCGCCTTCGATGTGTTTTTTTAATAAATAAAATAGATCGTTTCCATGAAAAGTATTTGCTAAGGTATCTACTACTTTACATGTTTATTTATAACCCACCTATTTTATAACATCCTGGCTAGACATTCTGATTCCATGCTTCAAATTCTTGAGTGATAACAACGAAAATTAATAACGTGGAACGTATTTGATATTAATTGAGTATTATTGGATTTTGCTAATGAGGATTTCGCAAATAATCACTGCAAACACATAAGGGAATTGGATCCGCTAATCAGGTTTGTAGGCATAGCAAATGGGATGGGTACATTGGTGGCAACTTCCTACAGAGAACAATTAAATGCACTGATGAACGAGGATGAGACAAGACTCTACGCCATGCAAGCAGTATTTAGGGCTGAAATTCGTGAGGATTTTCAGAAGAATTTAGGTACTTTAAATTATTCTGTGGGCAAGTATGACAAACTAATACGTGCGACAATTCCATTAAATAGTGTTAATGAAAGTAAATATTATCTCTTAATCTCATTTGATATTGAGGCAAATTCAATATTCATTATTGAAAAGAAAATTCTCGAATACATTAAACTACTACCACGGGAATAATTTATTCTACAAAAAGTCGGCCAACAAAGTTTGCTGATTTGAAAAGTGGGTTTCTCTTTTTACAATAAAATAAATCTAATCTAAGTTGTAATTATTCGATTATTATATATCTAAAATTACCAATTGTTATAAAGGTTGGTGTAGTTATTATATGCATGAGACAAAAATTTTCAGCGGGAACTAAATGTGAGTGTATGTGCCACGGGAAAGCGGGCATTATAGAATATTGTGGTTATTGTTCTTCTTCACATCGTAGAATGAATACGAGCCCAAGACCCCGAAGGTAGCTTTATACTTTTCGAGAAGATAACCTTCTTGAGATCTTGCGGACCCAGGTGACACTTTTGAAATCAGTTTGATAAAAATAGTTGTCTTATTTGGAATATTCGATCACTTTAATTTTATGGTCGAGAAATTAGTTAAAAAAACTATTATATATTTTCTATTTATATGTGTTCAAAATAATAGTCTATGAGTGATTGAACCCCTAACCCGTGAACCCTTTAACCAATAACTTTGCATAATCAGAATACTAGTTTACTACTTTGTGCTAAGGAAGTTCTTTTTGAAAGGGCTTGTTTAGGTATTATTAAACTGATGCTATTTAGCCATTCATGTTTCTTTCCAATGTCTTTCTAAATCTCCGAGTCTATTCATTGCATCAAGATTATTCTGTAAATCACAGAATAAGGGTTCATTACGGATTTTTATGAATACTTCGATAACTTGATCATTAGTAACGCCATGTTTGATGTCATAATGGATATTTCTAATTATATTTGATAATTTGCCATATTTTTTGTGTTTCCTTATCTCCCATTTTGATGCATCCTCGGGGAGTCCTTTAACATATTTTATAACAGTTTTTTCCATATTTTCAATATGCCAACTTTTTAGGGGAAAATTATTTTGGGTCAAAAAATCATCCATTATACTATATATAAAGAGGTATATAATGTTGACAAATTATTTCCGATTCTGCTTGATAAATTAGGTCGTAGTTTACTGGTTAATGTAAATCGTTGCTATGATTTTTTCTTCAATATCTTGATAAGCTTTCTCAAATGTGGGCGTGAAGTTTCTAATGTGAAACAAATTTATAATTTCCTTACCTCTTAATTATAATAATATGTGTGTACATCTAGTAAATATTGCTTCAGGGATCACCTTTGGGCATTCTGACCTCGTCTCGAGTTGAAGTCACAATGTTGGAGGTAAAAACCTTAGTATTTTCCTGAAGCGATCCTTATACACGCAGTCTAATCTGGGTTACCA
>JACDCB010000026.1 GCA_013694585.1 Candidatus Nitrosopumilus sp.
CTGCTTACCCGATACGAAAAGAAGGTAGAAAACTACCTAGGGTTGGTACAGTTCTCATGTAGTATCATTATTTATAGAAAGATAATTTTGGGATAGGCTCTAAGTTGTGTCAAAAATATTTAGAGATTAAAGCGATCTAGGGTTAATTTACAATGATCCAGCAGAACCCGCATTTTGGGCCTGATGCTTCAATCCCATTCCATTCCTACCTAATCTCTACTAATCGATAGTGTTTATTGTTGGAATCCACGTCTGAAAAACGTAGATTCGAGTCCCACTCCCAGCTACTGAATTTCACTTAATATTGATGCGACTTAAGTATAAACCCGTGAATACAAGATGCGGGTTTGGTTTTAAACCCGAGGTAAATAAGTGCTTAAAGTCCCAAGATTGCAATGACTTGACCTGATGTGATATCAAATGTCTAAGCAGACTAACATGTCAAAGATTACTGTAGTGTTTACATTTATGTCACCTAATAATTGTAATTATGCTGTTACACTCCAATCTTGAATTACTAAAAATACACCTGCAAAATCAGTTACCTTAGTTCTAATGGAAATATGGACAATTATTCGGACAAGTGCACTAAAGCCAAAGAATAGTTTATTGTTTATATAAATAGTTTAATTATTTTTTGTTAGAATATTACTGAATATCCTATTTATACCAGGTTAGAAAGATTTTATCTATACGGCTAAAGTGTTCACTGAATCCGTAGTCCAATAGAAATGAGGATTAGGGGTTTATTGCCATAGACAATAACCTCATTTCTTGGTCTCTATGATTAGTAACTTTGATTTCAAGATCACAAATGTATCCAACAAACAGGACCTAAACAAGTAGCATTCTTCGTCGTTTTGGTTTTATTTTCTTTCTTAATTAATATTACTTGAATCATATGTGTGAGAATTATTGTAGAAGGTGTCAATTCTTTTATGGTTTTTCTTGTCAGATAATATCTAAATAACATAAATCATTTATGAAGTATTTCACTTGATCAGAATCAAAATTTCAACCTTAATTGGATATTTCATTTGGGCTTTATCTCCTCTTATCGATAGAAATCATATTCCTAGTGTCCAATCAGCACTAGCACTAGCACTAGCACTAGCACTAGCACTAGTTCAAAGATAGGTCTTTGAGGAAACTCCATCATTTCGTTTTAGTCAGTATTGTGAAGATATAAAGATGCTTCAAGGTCAGGCTGTATGTATGCATGCAAGCAATTTTCCTTATTGTGTTTATTTGTATCGTGGAATACTAATACATACGAAGAATGTGCAAAAATCTACTTAAGCTTATTTTTCTATTATACATATGTCCATATGATTTAAAATAGGACACAGATATTGCAAATATACTGTACTCATCATAATAAAGATAGTAACTATCCATTACTATCTTTATTATTATCTAGGTCATTTGTAGTAGGCAGTAATTTATGAAAATATTAATCAAAATGACTAGTGATTATATGTTTTTCTAGTATTGATATATCATTGATAAGTGAATATCACGGTATGCACACTGCAGAAATAATTGCAGAGGCCTTAATTGATTGGGACGTAAAAGTTATTTTTGGCATTCCTGGAGATGGAATTAACAGTTTCATTGAAGCTTTACGCAAGCGACAAGATAAGCTTAGGTTTGTTTTAACAAGACATGAAGAAGCGGCAGCATTCATGGCTTGTGCCTATGCAAAATATACTGGAAAGATCGGAGCTTGTGTAGCTACCTCAGGGCCGGGTGCTATTCACCTTCTGAATGGGTTGTATGATGCCAAATTAGATGGTGCCCCTGTAATAGCCATAACAGGGAGAACCTATTCTGACTTGATGGGATCAGGTTATCAGCAGGACATAAACCAATTGCAGCTATTTGCAGATGTAACTGTATATAACAATATGATAATAGCTCCTGAACAGGCAGAGATGGCTGTAGATATCGCATGCAGAACAGCACTTTCCCAAAGAGGTGTAAGTCATCTGACAATCCCCATTGATATCCAAGAAAAAAAATTAGCAGGTGATTATTCAAAACATAAAGTACCTGGCCATACTTCCGATTTCTATGTTAAGATCAATACTGAACCAGATAATCAGTTATTAAAAAAGGCTGCAGATATCATAAATTTGGGAGATAAGGTAGTAATTTTGACTGGTCAAGGGGCTCTGAATGCGGGCGAACAAGTAGTACAAATCTCAGAAAAGATAAAAGCCCCTATTGTCAAGGCATTATTGGGCAAAGCTGTTGTTCCTGATGAACACCCTAATTGTTTAGGGGGTATTGGAATGCTAGGTACTTCTCCTAGTGTAGAGGCAATGGATGAAGCAGATACGTTAATTATGATAGGAACATCATTTCCTTATATAGAATACCTTCCAAAACCGGGACAGGCTCGAGGAATTCAAATAGATATAAAGCCAGAAAGAATTGGATTACGCTATCCGGTCGAAGTTGGCCTGGTAGGCGACTCTAACATAACACTCTTAAAATTACTTCATCTATTAGAGGAGAAACAAACTGAAAGCGTCCAATCGAATTTTCTGAAGTCTAAACAAGAGGAAATGAAAAAATGGAATGATCTACTGCTATCACAAAGCAATTCAGGGAATAGTTTAGAGAGCAGGAACAATGGCAAAAAAAATAATGATAGTAACGACATCAACAAAAATCTTGTCAAACCTCAAGCAATTGCTTCAGCAGTATCTAGATTTCTAGATGACGAAGCTATAGTTTCTGTTGATAGTGGAACAAATACAATATTTGCGGCTCGTTTCATAAAAATGAGAAAGGGCATGAAATTCTCTCTATCAGGAACACTCGCCTCGATGGGTTGTGGTCTACCTTATGCTATAGCAGCCAAGATTGCATATCCAGAAAGACAATCGATAGCCTTTGTTGGTGATGGAGGATTTACAATGCTTATGGGGGAGTTTGCAACGGCGGTTCAATACAACCTTCCAATTAAAGTAATTATTCTCAAGAATAATGTCTTAGGAATGATCAGATGGGAACAAATGGCCTTTTTAGGGAATCCAGAGTTTGGGGTAGAGTTTTCCCCCATAGATTTTGCAAAATTTGCTGAAAACTGTGGAGGCAAAGGCTATAAAATAAGAAATCCGACCGAAATAGAACAAGTTATGAAATTAGCTATGACAAAAGACAACGAAAAGCCTGTAATAGTAGAAGCATATGTTGATCCATTTGAGCCACCAATGCCGCCAAAAATGGAACCAGAATTTGTTAAAAACATCGTCGAATCATTTGCAAAAGGACAGCCTTATACAAAGAGAATAGGCCTTACCTTATTTAGAAATCAAATTAGCACTTCATTAAAAGATGTAAAAAACAAAGTAATAGAAACTAGAAACATTATCCAAAAAAACGTCTAGATTTCAATTTGATTACTATTATTATCTTCGCATAGAAGGATACATGATATATATGGTTACTCTCATAGAGTTATTCATGTTCATATCACGACTTACCGATCCTAACGTCATACTTTAACTAAAATCTTCCAAAATAATTATCAAAAAGTCGACTTTTAATAAGGAATAGTTTATCGTCACGACAACTAACTTTGATACTTGTTTTACTTTTCTGACTGGTCTCTAGTGAGAATTCAGAGATAAAAAACTTCCTATTTACTATACTTGTTTTTGAAAATTTTTCTTAATAGGGAGGTTACAATGATTAATTGTTCCTGATATATTTACTAAATTTGATATCAGTATTCTTTTTTAGCATCAGAATAGATGGTTTCAAATTCTTTTAGAGCAACAGACCAATTTTTAGCAAGTTCATCAAATGATTGTACAAACATATCGATAGAATTTGGTGATTCTTCTGGAAGATTTTGTATTTGTTCAAGTAGTTTTTGTTGTTCTTCATAAGTAAGGTCTTTGAGATCTTTCATTGCAAGTTTTACTGTAAATAAATTATTTTATAAAACCCATAGTAAACATAATTATCATATATTGTTAATCTGTTTAAAGCTCATCACATAACAGGTTCGGCAAGTATTCAAGGATTAATCTGTGATTCCATAAAAATTGTATATTCATTATGAAAGAGATATTAATATGAATAGGAGTGGTTACTTAAACAATCCAGTAGTCATTGAGAACAATTAATATAACCAGTGTGTGTTTGGTGGTGGGTGATTATTCATATTGATATTCAAGATCATTTCAGTCTTTGAGAAAATTATGATTTAATATTCTAAAGTCCTAAATCTACTTCAAGAAAAAGAGTTCTTTTATACAGCTACTACGAGGATTATTGATATTTATCGGTAACTGTCATCTAATATCTTCACATCATAAAATTTATTAAGATTATCAATAAAAATAGCAAATCAACGATCAGAAATCTTCTCCTATCATTTTTGATTTGGATGGGACAAAACCTCAATTCTCTATGCCATATGGTAGTAGGACGGTAATGAATGCAGATAACTTTCCAGTCTTAAAAGGGATGGGAGATGTCTTGCTTCGCCTAGAAAAAGGGTGGGTTCGTGAACCCCCATTGGCATCCTAATGCATCTGAGCTAAATTACTGTATTTCAGGAAAAGCTAAAATGACTATTTATAGTAATAATGCTCGTAAAGATACAATTATGATAAATCCTGGGCAACTGACTTTTGTGCCTACAGGATGCTGGCATGATATTGAAAATATTGGTGAAGCAGAGTTGAAAATTGTTATTGTTTTATGATAACGAAAGGTTTGAAGATTTGGGGATTTCGGGGTCGGTTGGGTCTTTACCAGCACGGATCTTGAATAGTATCTTTGGAATCAAATCCCCTGGATTATTTGATCAACTAGGTGACATACCATCTCAGGATGTAGTATTTGGTAATAAAGCAATTGATATTTCTAAAAGTAATAGTAACAACGAGATCGAAGCCTCAAATTCACATACGATGAATCTTAGTGGTACCACTCCCCAGGTCCAAACTCCGGGTGGAACGGCTGTTTTGGGAAGTGTACCCTATTTCCAATACTCAAAGGCTTATCAGTATTTCTCCTGAATCTGAGGTCAAAAGGAATAGTAGAACCCCACACCCATCCAAATGCTGCAGAGTTGAACTATGTCATAGAAGGAAAAGTCCGATTTACCGTATATAGTCCTAGCAAGGATATAGAGACATCCGAAATTGGCAAAGGTCAAGTCTTTTTTGTTCCTGCCGGATATTTTCATTATCTGGAGAATTCAGATGATGTAAATAACGGTACTGTATCTTCCTTTTTCGGTAATGAAAATCCAGAGTTTATAGGACTCGTTGGTGGCCTCATCTCATATTCAGACGAGGTAATTGGAGCTGTATTTAATACAGACCAGAAATTCTTTAGTAATCTTTCACGTCTAGTGAAAAATGTGTTAATTGCTTCTGGTACCGATTAAGACATCGTCGAACAGGCCCAAGGAATTAAACGATAAAAAATTCTATTTTTTTATCTTCGTTTTTAGTGAATTTCTAATTTCAATCCTGATTACAATTGTATCTGATAGCATCCCCTTGATATTCTATTGAGGCACTTTAGGCGAATTTTAGGCAAGTCCGGGATATTAGAGATACATCAATTGAGTATCACTAAACAAAAATGTGTAGGCGGTCACTACTGTTGCCATTATATTTTGGTTTAATTATCTCTAGTCAATCATATTGACATATCTAATTTGGTTGTTGCCAATAATCAAAAAAAATCAATTACAAGGACATTTAACTTAAAAAATACCATCCATCCATCCATAGTCCCCCTTTGGAATAAGCTGATATTTGAACCGAACAACTAAATTCTACTAGTATAGGTATATTATCAAGAAAGTATAAACGACTACTTTTATCAATAGGATGTAAATTGAAAGAAATTCTTACAGAGATTGATATTAATGCATCTGCTAGTAAGACATGGGAGGTACTAACAGATTTTAGAAACTTTCCACAATGGAACCCTTTCATCCGTCAAATAGATGGAACCCCGAATGTTGGTACAAAGCTCAAAATATATCTTCATACCTCAGGTGGAAAGAATAGAACTTATCAACCAACAGTAACTAAGGTGGAATCAAATCGTGAGCTCCGTTGGTATGGAAAATCATTCATACCTGGATTTTTCAATGGGGAACATATTTTTATAATTGACTCGTTGGAAACAAATCGCGTGCACTTTGTACATAAAGAAATCTTTACAGGGATTCTTGTAAGTGTCATAGGAAATAGTTTGGATAAAGATATGTATCAGAGTTTTATGGAAATGAATGATGCATTAAAACAAAGGGTCGAACAGACGGCCATTTGACCGGCGATTTGTTAATTTCAAACTTTATCTCCTATTAATCATAAACGTCAATCAGTTACACCTGCTTTGGTTGTAAATTCTACAATGGTAACTATTCAATTATTCTACATTAAAGATAAAAAAGAGACAGAATTGCCCAATTTTTCATAAACCAAAATAGATGCTATGTTTTCTCATAAGCTTGAATTAAAGTTTGTATGTCGAGCTTTTGCATTTGAAGCATTGCTTTCATCACCCTTTGCGATTTTATAGGATCTTTGTCTTGTATCATTTTGGGCAGGACCGTAGGTACAATTTGCCAAGAAACTCCATATTTGTCCTTGAGCCAACCACATTGTTGTGCATTTTTGTCGCCATCTTCCGACAGTTTCTCCCAATAATAGTCCAGTTCTTTTTGAGTGTCGCAGAGCACTTGAAACGAAATGGCTTCATTGAATTTGAACACTGGACCACCATTGAGAGCCACAAATTTTTGACTTTCTATTTCAAAATCTACTGTCATTACAGTACCTTCTTTCATTCCATGAATCTCGTATCCTTCTTTTCCATATCGGGTAACTTGACCCATTTTTGAGTTTTTAAAAACTGTGACATAAAAATTTGCGGCTTCCTCAGCTTGATTATCGAACCAAAGAAATGGAATAATTTTTTGTAGATGGCTTGGTTTCGTTTCACCTACTCTTGATATATTTGATTCATTCATGAAGAAAGATATAATTTGAAAATATAAAAGTGTGCAAGGGATCAAAAGTATAGCAGTTACAATATATCAAAGATAAAAAAACAGTGGTTTTACTTGAATACAATTTGTCTTCGATAATAAAACAAGACTTGTTCTAAAAACATCATTGAAGGAATGGGAAAATATTCTTTTAAACCCGCAAACTAGCTAATTTTTGCACCCAGTCTCTTCACCTCATCTCAATAAAATTGGACTAGGTGGTTGATGATGTTTCTTTCATTCTAAAATTCGCATTCTATGTCCCAGGTATGCTATATGGCGCTGAATTCATTTTCATTATAGTAAATAATTAATTAGCTTGATTCTGACTATTCTGTATGTCTCATAACCCCATGCGGATGCGGGAATTTCTGGATAACAATTCGCCTTTTAGTTATTTTTTCTTTGAAGGTTTAACACATGAATTAATAATCGATTTTGACGAGGAGATATTAGTACTTCGTCCATCTAATGATGATAGAAAATCCCATCGTAATGAATTTGAAAAATCAGGTGGTAACCTTTTGTATCTTAATTTTTTGCATGATGCAAAAGAAAAGTCGATTACGATAACTGATCAAAATGGTATAGAGATTATTCATTTTAACTATCTCAGTTATTTTAAACATGCAAGGTTCTAATCAAAGTCAACTATAACTAATGTACAAATCCATAGTGTCGTCCTCACCCATTAGAAACCTGGTTCGCATGGTAGTATAATTTTACTACGTTGTGACTTTCGAATGTCGGCTATTCATAGTCGAGGATTGACCATCCTATATATAACTCCGGAACAGAAAGAGCAAAATTTTTACTTAGATAAACAGAATGGAAAAAAATACATTTAGGAAACATATAGATTTTAAAAAATCACCAATATAGGTAAATATTTAATATAAAAGATAATTTGATGAAACATTTCAAATTAGATAATATAAAAAACCTTCGAAAAATTTTATAAATGGGGTTTATCTCATAACAAGCCTGCGACTATGCATGATACAAAGTTTCTTGCAATAGAACCGCTAGAATCTAGATTTGGATTATAGATAGTTATGGTCATTCCAATCGCCTTTTGAGACGAAATGAGAATTTTTAAAATGTAAGATAACTCGGAAAATTCTAACCCGCCAGTACCCAACCTATAATCGACCGCTGGCATTATTCTGTCATTCAATACGTCAGCATCTAAATGAATCCAAAAACCAGATAAATCCTCACTCGTTAGAAGATTTGAAACCGCCAGAGAGGCAGCCTTGTTTATTCCTAAATTTCGTACATCAGAAAGATCCAATACCTGCATACTGGTGTCTCTTACATTGTGACTTCCGTAACTAGTTGATTGTTCAGCATCACGATATCCAAAAACAACGATATCGTCATCTAGTATAAGTGGTTTTAGACCGTCAATATTAGAAAGAATATCTGGTCCTCTGCCTGACACAAAAGCTAATTCCATATCAGCAACTTCTCCAGTGGTTGAGGCTTGAGGTTGGTAAAAATCAGAATGTCCGTCAATAAAAAATAATCCATATCTTCCAATTCTTCTCAATCCTAAAAGGACGCCAATGAGGATGCTGCAATCGCCCCCTAATACAATCGGAAAATTCTTTTTTTCTATTTCAATATTTACTATTTTAGAAAGGTCTTTTGAAAATAACGCAATAGAAGTACCATTCAACAAATGTGTGATAGGGTCTCGTGTTGGATCGTAATGCATTGATGGTTGAACACGACCTGCAAAAGTTGCATTTAGTCTATCCATTAATCCTGCTTTCTTCAATGCTTCCGGAAGATCTTGTACACCCGTATTTCGTAATCCAAGTATTGAAGGGGCATCAATTATTACATATCTTGGTCCTTCTACCAACCTAGATCATAAACCACGAAGTTATTTTTTAGGTTATGTATTGTTTTTGATCAAATAGGAACAGAACTAGTTTATGGTAAATCTTTGAGAAAAGATATGTCAACACATCTAAAGGAAAATTAATAAGAATTTTACAGAGCTGAGAGAAAATTCTCAGGGATATTAGATCTACAGACATTCAATAGGATTACAGCTGAGGCATCATATGACTAAATTGTGAAAAAATAGAAGTAGTAGTAGATTTACCCTTGTGCTAATGCGTTGCTTCCTGTATTTTCTTGGCTTTGAACATTAATGTTGTTACCAGAACCTACTGTATTTCCACCTGATACTACTTGGCTGTTTTGACTAGAGGATTGAGATTGGCTGATGCTTTGTTCTGCAGAGTTTCCACCCTGTCCACCTTGTGCTAATGCGTTGTTTCCACTGTTAAATTGGTGTTGGAAACTAAGGTTGTTGCATGAGAGGAAAGTTGTTCCACCAGAAGCACACTGTGCATTTTGGTTTGATGATTGTGATTGATCTATGGACTGTTTTGCTTTATTTTTCTTGTTTTGTGTGGCTAAAGCATCATCTACGTTGAGCATTGGACTGACAAATAGGGCTAGTGCTACTACTATTGCAATTGATGCGACAAAGAGTTTCTTGTTTGTGTT
>JACDCB010000257.1 GCA_013694585.1 Candidatus Nitrosopumilus sp.
CAAAAGCGGCTAGGTTCTATACGGTAGGAGCTAGCGGCTTTGTTTTGAATTATTTGGTATCAATTCTTTTATCAAACGGAATCTTAGGAAGCTATGGATATTTGCAAGCAACTGCAGTAGGGATCGCCGTATCTGTAACCACAAATTTCTTATTAAATAAATTCTGGACTTTTGAAGATAAAAATGTCAATTTGGCACGATTTGTTAGGCAATATGGAATGTTTATCGGATGTAGTTCACTAGGAATCCTAATACAGTTCTTGTCAATATATATGCTCAGAGAATCAGGCGTTTCATATGATGTCGCACTCTTACTAGGAGTTACAATAGCATCAGTTAGCAATTTCTTATTTAATAAAAAATGGACTTTCAAGGAAAATATATGGGGATAATAAATATTTTTAACTAAATCCATTTTAATTTTAGAAAGTACATTAAATTGAGGC
Organism: Candidatus Nitrosopumilus sp.; assembly: GCA_013694585.1. Taxonomy (GTDB): domain Archaea; phylum Thermoproteota; class Nitrososphaeria; order Nitrososphaerales; family Nitrososphaeraceae; genus Nitrosocosmicus. The sequence continues at coordinate 447 of JACDCB010000257.1, forward strand.
AATATCTAAATAATTTTATTTATCCCCTCCATTATAGGACAATCCAGAATACCTAGCATCAAGTTTTTGCTATATAACCATTAATAACTATATTAATTAATAAGCAAATATGAGAGGTATAGATAATTAATGAATTCTATGCCTTCGTCATTATCAGGTAGTAGTGAAACTGCAATCACAACTCCGATTACGACAAAAATTATCACTATTGCCGACTTAAATAACTTAAAAAAAGACCGAACAATTCTTATTGCTGGATTCCCAGGTCCTGGGCTAGTCGGTTCGATAAGTACAAGCTACATAATTGACAAACTAGAAATGTATCAGATTGCATTTGTAGAATCTCATTACATATCTCCCGGAGTAATATTTATTGACGGCAAGTTAAGACATCCATTTAGGCTATACGCAAACAAAGAAGGAAACGTTTGTGTTTTGGTATGCGAAGCGCCTATAATGATGGATGGTATACATTTTGTTCTTGATGCAGTAATGGACTGGGCAATAAAAAATTCAATAGAAGAAGTGATGGTTTTAGATGGAATTCCTGTTCAAGGGATACCTGATTCTGATAGAAAAACAGTGATATTGGCAAGCGAGAATATGGAACAGAACACGGATAAAGAAACTAAAGTTACAGACACTGAAGTCAAAAAAGACAAGGGAAGGGAGGATGAATCTGCCTCTGATGATGGAACTAACCCGCAAAGTAATTTCAATAGAGACGCGATTGAAGATTCAACTAAGAAGTATACGACATTCATAGGTGGTATTGCAGGCGGATTGTTGTCTGCTTGTTTATCTAATCAAATTCCATGTGCTGCAATTCTCATTCCATCTTCAAGCGGAATACCTGATCCTGAAGGCGCCTCCTTATTGATTGAATCTTTTAATAATTTTATAAATGACAATAAACTAAAGATTGAGACAAGTCAATTGAGAGAACAAGGACAAAAATTGAAGAAACAATTAGAACAAATTATCAAAGCTGAACAAGAACAGCGTGCTGCTGGAGGCGGTGGACCAGAGGATGGGAACGTTCCAAATCATCGATTGATGTATGGATAAAGATTAATTCTTTTTCATAGAAACATAAGATATATGAACACATTCACGAACCATCTCAGGATTGTCCCATCTACCTACTATTATCACATTATTCCAGATTATTATAAATCCACCAGAGATGATGAAATAATCGAGATGTTGAATGACCAGGTGTATTTGAAATCACGATGGCAAATAATGATATTTTTTTAATTATTTGATTATCTAACAAATATGGATATTAAATATTGATACTACAACTAGTTTCATACTAAGGTAATATTTTCTATTAAAATAGTAAGAAATTAATAATAAGTGGAACAAAAATAAACCAATTGACCATCAGAAAAGACATAATAAAATAAAGAAAGATTTTTAGATTGACAATTAATACCAATAGTCCAACACATTGACGATAGAAATATCAAATGTAATCACGGTCATTACACTAACCGCGTTTGCAGGGTGTACATCCTTTATAGGTGCGTTAATATCGCATAAGGTACAGTTTTCAGAATCAAAAATACTAACATTAACTGCCTTTGGTGCGGGATTACTCATGTCTGCAGCAATTTTTCAAATGGTTTTGGAAGCAGAAAAAGATATAGGATTGGTTTTAACCATGATTTCATTTGCATCGGGAGCAGTAATATTCACTATCGCAGACTATATTGCTGAAAAGAAGGGTGGAGGTGCAGGGATATTACTAGGAATAGGATTAGATTCGATCCCGGAGTCTCTAGCAATTGGTGCATCGATAGCCGCTGCAGGACCGATAACTGCTTTAGCTGTCATCATAGGGATACAAAATATTCCTGAAGGAATTGCATCATATAAAGAAATGATGACAGGAAAGACCGCTTTTAATAATAATCCAAAGAAAGCGCTAGGTTCAATCGGTATAGTATCTATAATACCCATAATCTTAGGACTGGTGGGTTTATTCTATTTTCAGGGGATGCAATTTATTATATCCATAATTCTTGCTCTATCTGCAGGCGGTATATTCTACATGCTATATTATGACATGATACCAAAAGCACATAAAGAACGGAAATGGGTACCTACATTTGGGGCCATATTGGGGTTCATGTTAGGTTTCATAATTATGAGGGTTTCTGGTGGACAGTGATCATTCAAATGTTGTACGTTCGTCATATGATTATCTATTGGGAGTAGGTTTTGGTATCACACTATATCAACAACTAGATTATTTTTTTTACAATCAAATGAAGTATTCCTGCACTTCGATACATTTCACCAATAATATTGAAAGTATTACCTTTTTTTAATAACGCCCTAGGACCAAAGTAATCTTGGTGTTTCAAGGAAGCATACCACTTTTCATTAACAATTACAATTGCTTTACCCATCACAATCTTTTCAATGGATATAGAGTATTTATGGCCGGGCAGAAACTTGATAGATTCGATTAATGCAATTGTATTCTTATTTACCCAAACAGTTCGTTTCATTTTGGTCAGGTTTTCTATAGCCTTTATGATAATCTCCTGATCAATGCCTATTACCTCATTTAGATATGAAACTTCGAGTCCATTTTTTCCAGCCTTTCCGAGTAAGTCATGAATTTGTCTTTGAACTCTCTCGACTATTTTCTTTCTATCCAAATTCAAAGAGATTTCATAAAGATCTTCCAAGTTTTTTCTTGTAAAAGATGCAGATAATTCTGAATCATTGGAGCTCCTATGACGATAGGATAATCTCTTGACAAGGCCTTTAATTTTCTTATTAGAATTTGAAGAAATGGAATCCAAAATAGGATTAGTGCTTTCGTTGTAATTATCTTCCTTTACAAATTCAGAATATTTTTTGGATTTTTCGTAGAGAAAAAAGAGGTCAGATTCAAGCATTTTATCTGGATTTTCGAAAGTTCTTTTGTCATATTTTTCCAAAGTAAAGTTTGTATTCTGAAGACTTGATTTCATTCTATTTACTCTTCTTTTAGAGATCTCTAAATATTTTGTATCGATAGAATCTTCAGAAATTAGAATGACCACCTTTCCATTGGAAAACCTGCCCGTCCTTCCTTTTCTTTGTATAAACCTAATCTCGCTTGGTACAGGTTCATAAAACAGCACAAGATCAACATTGGGGATGTTAAGCCCCTCCTCTGCAACTGACGTAGCAACAAGTACCGGGAATTTTCCAAGTCTAAAATCACCAAGAATAGATAATTGTTTATCCTGACTGAGGCCTTTCTGTCCATTTTTATTTGATTGACCATAAAATCCCTTGCAAGATATACCATTGTCATTTAGAAAGGTTGTAATTTCTTCAAGCGTATCACGGTATTGCGAAAAAATCAAAATCTTTTTTTGATAATTAGTAGGAATCCGTTTGTCTTCGTAATCAGTATCACTCTGTTTAGTAGTAACATCATTAATATCCCTAAGCGAATCCTCGGATGTTTTTATATCTCCTCTCAAATCAAGAAACTGACTAACTACCGATAATACCTTTTCTAATTTAGGTGGAGGCTCGTTATCATGATCCTTTAATATTTTGATTATTTCTTTTATTCGTGAATCTAAAAATAGTTCCTGATAAGTTTTACTTTCAGAGTTCTCTTTAGCATTGTCTAAGAATTTTTTGAGAGCAAAGCTGCCTTGAGATTCAACTAAATCACGACAGTATAACAAAATCAAGGATAAAGATTGAAACTTTAATGCAGTCAGTAGGAAAAAGTTCATATTTTTTGGATCTAAATTCGATTTTATATAGTCCCCAAGGGACAAAAGATCCTTTCTATATACACTTTCAACTTTCTTCTTTTTTATGAAACGGTTATTGATTAACCAGCTGATATTATCGTAAATCATAGAATTCAACAAGGCTGATAGATCCTTATGATAATCATTCATCTCGATTGAGCAATGCTCTATGTTAGTATCAAAAACATAGGGTAACACATCATCATCTCGTTCAGATTTGGCAATGATTTGCTCTATAAATAGATTTGAACAAATCTCTTTAATTTTTTCTTCTTTAGCTCCGGGGCTAGCAGATAACCCTAGGACTAGTGGGAGTTTATCATGATCAGAATTTTTGTAAAATTGTTTAGAAATAGATGTATAACTATAGTCCTTAACGGCTCGTTGAGCCTCATCAAATACTATTAAATAAAATTCATCTTTTTTAAGTATACTATCTCGGATATCATTCTTTACTAACTCTGGTGTAGCAAAGTATACCCTAATTGAGGCGGATTTCCAAATTGTTTTTCTAATTTCTGGTGCTATCTTTCCTGTTAGCGCAACGCATTGGTCTGAAAGGAGAGTATTCATTTTGAATAATTCAAAATGTTGAAACACCAATGGGCGAGTAGGAGCAAGAATTAGGATTTTTGATTTTTTCCAGTTAAGTAAAATGTCAAGACAAACTAATAAGGCAACAATTGTTTTTCCTAAAGAAGTTGGGATCACAATTAATGAATTCTTATATAATGCCCTATTTACAATGTCCTCCTGGTATTGTCTATACTTAATCATTTCATCCCTTAAGAGAGGATGAGTAAAATAGTTCTTGACCAACGTTAGATTATGAAATATCAGAGAGGGCTAGTAATGGTAGTATAGACTGAATTTGTCACTATTCAGATCTCAAATACCTCAGTTGATTCACTCCTTACCATGGTCTTCCTTTCCGGGTTAACACTATCAATAGATTGTGCCAATTGTGAAACCTTAGAATTACTAATTAATTCCAAGATGGAATTTAGTTCTTCCAGCGATTTGATTACAATCCCTCTTTTTTTACTTGGAGTGCCATTTGAATTGAGTGGGTTAATTTCTATAGCTATCGATGCGGGTCTACCACGATATTCAGGAAGTTTAAATAAAAAAACGCCGGCTATAGTGGTAGGTTTTCTTTCCCAATCTTTACCTTCTTTTAGAAATTGTGATAATCTTTCGTCACCTGACATTTTTACAATCAATGATTATTTCATTTACTATCCTTTTAATTTTATCTATTCACTAATTAATTAGAATAAAATACCATAAGTTTTTTATATATAAAATGGAAGAATAGGGCGGAATGAACTGTCTGGGTAATTCAACCTTGTTCGAATATGACATTGAGATTGGTATTGCCCCCATTGACATAAACATGTAGAATCTGGGGCTAATGGAAATTGAATAGATTTAAATAAAAAAACCTCTCGATACATCATATATAAAAATAATGCTTTGACCGAGCTAAAATATGATAAGGGAACCATTCTATTAAATGGCGATTTTCACACACCATATTCAGTATTTGACCCTAGAATCAATAAATATCGAGCTCTAGGTATCTATTATCCAGAAATAATTCATTATTTCAGAAGCAATGAAATTGACTACATAGATAGAGTACAAGACTACATTATTCCGCTCAATAGGAACCAATTTAATATCAATAATGAATTAAGGGACTATCAAAAAGAAGCGTTGAAAAGATGGATAACACATAATATGAAAGGATGCATAATTCTACCAACTGGTGCAGGCAAAACAATAATTGCATTACATGCAATATTGAAAACAAACACCTCAACGCTTGTAATAGTTCCTACAGTAAATTTAATGGAACAATGGTTTGAAGCCATGGAAAATATCTTAAAAGTGAAGAACCAAATAGGCAAGCTTGGAGGAGGCAATGAAGATATAAAAAGTATTACAATCACGACATATGACTCAGCTTACTTAAAATCATCATATCTAGGTAACAAATTTGAATTCTTAATATTTGACGAAGTTCATCATCTGGCTTCTGATAAATATTCACTGATTGGAGAACAATTTATTTCGCCATATAGATTAGGTTTAACCGCAACAATAGAGCGAGAAGATGGCAAACATGTGAATATTTACAAATTAGTAGGAAATATAGTATTCAGTAAAGATTTTTATGAATTATCTCAAGGTAACCATCTAGCCAAATTTAGATTGAAAAAAGTAAAAGTAAAGATGTTACCAGACGAAATTTTACTATATAACCGAAAAATTTTTCAATATAATCAATTATTAAAAGAATCTAAGATCTTTTATCCTATAAGACTAGAAAAATTAATCATCCTATCTGCAAGCAATATCAATCTTAGAAAGGCTTTACTTCTGAGAAATGAAGCTATAGATATAGCCCTAAATAGCTATGCAAAAATTGTAGAATTAGAAAAGATCTTAAAACAACATATTATGGACAAAATAATCATTTTTACGGTTCATACTAAACTGGCTTATAGTATTTCAGACCGATTTTTGATTCCTGTCATAACACATAAAACGAAGAATGAAGAAAGGAATGAAATATTAGAAAAATTCAAGAAAGGACTATACAGAATTATAGTCGCCACCAAGGTTTTGGATGAAGGAACAGATGTTCCTGATGCCAACATGGGCATAATATTAAGTGGTACAGGGAGTAAAAGGGAATTTGTTCAACGACTAGGGAGATTACTCAGACCTAAAAAGGATGTTGAAAACGTGGCTAATCTTATTGAAATAATTTCATCCGATACAAGTGAAATCTTAACTAGCAACAGAAGAAACAAAGGGATAAACAATAAAAAGCAATTAATAGATAAATCAGATCAATGAATACTAAATGACAATATCATCTATTAATCTGAGTATGACCAGAACATGGTTAGTGAATAAAAAATGATATCTTCAGATTTACTCAGATGTAAATTGGATTATAAAAATTATAAAATATATCCCATTTTATGTTCTCTTGAAGAGAACTCTAAAGACGTCGAGATAGCGAAACAAGTCATACAAGTTTTTGAATATTCCTATCAACATAACCTTATAAAAGAAAAGTTAAGTCAGTCTCTAAAGGGTCTTGAGCAAACTTATAAAGACTATAAGCTTATCAGAGGATTAGCTGCAATTTTAGAAAAAAGATGTACATTTAAATCCATTTCCCAAGTTCACTCAAATAATCCTCATCATGACAATTCAAATCAGACAATCGAATTGTTAAAAAATCTCACTGCGATAGAAATTAGGAGAAGCGTTTTTGATGAATCAGCCAGACAAAATACCGCCTTAACTGAGCAAACAAGGAAATCAATTCTTGAGCAAATATCTAATAAACTAAGAATATCCGATGAGATGTTATCAAAAGTGATGTGGTCTGATCTGGATGAAAACACGATAATGGATACATTTTTGCCAATTAATGCCGAGAAGTTACTTCTCTTTTATAATATATCGTTAATTCAAACTTTGCTTTTTGGTTGCCTAAAAGTGAGAATAGGTTTGGGGTCGGACCTAAATCTAGGAACACGATGGAAAGAAGTACTCAGAGAAGTAAAAAGGCTCGGTCTAATGTACTGGTTAGATATGGAAGATGAAACAGCCCAGGAATCTAAAGAAAATAAAATAATTTGTTCCATTGAAGGTGCCTTAAATGTAATAAAATTGACTGACAGATACGGGGGTGCGATATCAAAAATATTGCCCACCATTATGAAATCAGAAAGATGGCACATACAGGCCGATATTCTCAGGGTAACAAATAGTGGAAAGAAACTAGTTTACGAATTTGAAATTTCTGAAAAATCCTACCCAAATTCATTTCCTTCAGATAAAATGATTAAGATGTCCTTAGAAAATTCCGTTTATCGGTATAGTGAATCAAGGAAAAATTCTTTGCCAATAAGCAAGAAATCTCATGATGAATATAATTCCAAAGATAGAAACAATTTAGACGTCCAAGAAATCAATACCGAGAATTCCATAGATAATCCTAATGTCCCAATGCTTTTTGATAGTAAAATAGAAAAAACATTCTTACAAAAATTTGAACTATTTAAAACAGGATGGGCGATAGAACGAGAACCGGAACCTATTATAACAAAGCAAAAAACTGCATTTATACCAGATTTTATCCTATCAAAATTTGATACGAGCATATTTGTTGAGATTATTGGTTTCTGGACAAAAGAATACCTAGAAAGGAAAATATCTAAAATATTTGAAATAGTACAAAACAAGAATCATGATGAAAAATTTTTCATGATCCTTGTGATCAATCTTGAAAACTTGATGTCATACGAATTAAATGAAGAAAATAAGATAACCAATATTAAAAATAACAGGAATGTGTTGATAACATCTTACAAAAACGAAAAGATTTCAATTAAAGAGATAATAAAATATATAAAAGATATAGAAAACAATTACATAAGTCGTAATGTTCTCAATACACAGAATCAAAATAAGATCATTCAAAATGTAATCAGACTCTTAGAAGAATTGAGAATTTCTGAGATGAGTTATATGTATTTAGGTAAACTAGATGAATTATTGAAGGGAGAATGCACTGATGGTGACGCATTCTTGAAGGTAAGTCTCAAGGATTTGACAGATAAGAATAATGATTTCAAGTACATGTTTGAAAGTGAGTTGTCCAAAAAGCGACTACTAATGATTGATGATTATATTCTTAAAACTCAGTTTATTGAAGAGATCCGGAAAGATACAAAAAATGTCATTAATCTGGGAGAAGCATGTAATATTTTAGATTCCAAAAAAATACCTGAAAAAATACATATTGATATACTCACATGTCTGGGATTCCATATTGAGTGGAATGGTCTTGACTATTCGAAAGCCAAGATAACATTGAAAAACAGCAATTTCTCCATATAGAGAATTATTTATGAAATATCAAAAATAGATTTTTCAGTGAATCGCTAACTAGTGTTTAGAGAAGGTCATATTTCTCAATTAGATTGAGGTACTCGATTCAAAAAACTATTAGATGTGATAACAAGTGTTCATAAAAGTAAACAGATTTAAAATATGAAGATCATATATTGTATTTGAAGAGCGCGGAGAAAAAGGATTTGCAGCTATCTAATAATTCAAAAATGATGGATAAAAAGAATAACATTGAAAAAGTTGAAGTAGCGCCAAAAAAGGACAAATGGTTGAGAAATATTAAGGAAAGTTGGAGAAATGTTCAATGTACTTGTGGAAGCAAGTTTCATTTTGATGGCAATATAGACAAACTCTTTGAGTGGGAAAATATTCATCTTCGACATCTTGCATCTGATTCTGACAACCATTCGATAATTTCATTTTATCCTACGGACATGATAATATATTATCATTCTACATCAGGGTATGTAATAGAAAGAAGAAAACATAAGAGCCATGAAATAAATGAAATTAACCAATCGTTGATGATGGGCAGGGTAACTATGACTGGAGTATAAAAAATAATACTGGACAGAGGAAAGAGTGTCTAACCATAAATAATAACCATATCGTAATTATTGGTGCAGGTATTCTAGGAACAACTTTAGCATATGTAATTTCTTCCCTATCAAACTCAAAGGTAACAATAATTGAGCAGGAAGTAAAAGCAGGTTTACACACTAGTTCTAGGAATACCGGCAAGGTCCATGCACCTTTCATTTATAATCCTGAAACGAAGAAAATTTGGGCCAAAGCTGCCTTGTATGGTTATGATTTTTGGAAAAGATATTGTCAAGTAAACAAAATTTTATTTGTAGAGGATGGGGTAATTGAAGTAGCAAATGATGATAAATCATTAACTACACTTTCGCTGCATCTGGAATGGGGAATAAAAAATGGCTTGGGTGAAAAGGAAATAATGATGATGGATGAAAAGGAAATATCAATTATTGAACCCAATCTTAAATGCAAGTCAGCGATCTTATGTCATAAAGATGCGTCGGTAAATTACGGTCAAATTACCCAAAGATTAGCAACCCAGATATCCAGTGAAAATCAGCAAGTAACCTTCATAACGCGATCTAAAGTTCTAAAGATAAAAAATAGAACTGATTCAAGTCCTGAAATTATTCTAGAATATATCAACCTTTTTGAAAATACGATAAAAGAAATCAAATGCGATTTCCTGATCAACGCCGCTGGAAGCAATTCGATTAATATTTTAGATAAGGCCAAAATAATCCATCAATATAATGACCTTTTTTTTAGAGGGGAATATTGGATAGCACCATCAAAGTACAGCACACTCACAAACCATAGCATTTATTCAGTACCTGAATTCCAACAATTTCCGTTTCTGGATCCTCACTGGATAATTAGGACTAACGGGAACAGAGAAGTAGGACCCAATGCTTGTCCGGTTTTTTCACCATATGGCTATAACAAGATGGTTAATACAAAGGAATTTCTACCTAAAATATACAAACTTATGAAGGGAAAAAACAATAAAATAAATAGAACGTTATTTAGCAGAGAGATGCTTAATTTAATCTACAAAGAAGGATTAAGTAGTATTTCTAAAAAACATATGATAAATAGAGTGAAAAAATTTCTTCCCATTATCCAAGATAGAGACTTTAAAATTCGTGGAACCGCTGGAATTCGATCAAACTTGATAGACAACGGTGGTAATTTTGTAATGAATCCAATATTCATGCTAAGAAATAACATGCTTCATATATTAAATTACAATTCTCCAGGAGCCACAGGTGCATTCCCCATAAGCTATTCAATAATCTTTAATCTTATCCAGCGCGGAATTTTGAAAAACGATAGAGAGGATGGCCACAAGGATGCTCAAGTAGTATGCTTTGACCAGAAACTAATTGAAGCATGCAAGTATGAAATTGGTCTGGATTTTATTTGATCATAAAATTAATAAATAAAAGATTAAAAGATGATAACTTACTCACACACTTTTGCCATAGACATAATATAGGATAATACGAAAATAGGTGAAAGGGATCATAGTCTAGCTTGGTATGATGCCAGCCTCGGGCGCTGGAGGTCGTCGGTTCAAATCCGGCTGATCCCATTTTAAAATAACGTCTACGAATTTCATCTAATATGAATGATACATAAGTAGTGCAAAGGAAACAGCAGGCATATCATCAATAGGAGCCTAAAGATTGCACCAATTCAAATGTGAACTGAATTAAGAATATTACCAATACCATTCAATGATAGCATGAACTTCATATTATTTAGTATTGAAAAGAAAACGTCCAAAATAATTTAAAATTAGTAATATTTTAATTATAAAGTGCGAATTTTAATTAAACATTCAGTAAATTTTTTTACAAAGATATACTCGCTAGCAAATTTTAAATAGTGTAATCAAGGTACTAAAATAAATTATTAATTTGGACGAAGTAGAAGATAGTAAAGAAAATAAATCTACTGATGAACTTGCTGACCTCAAGGAAAATCTAATAAAAAACGGCACTAAAACACAGCAATCGCCCAATTTAGTCCTAGAAGGAATCGTAGCAGGCAAAAAGATTGCAAAGATTTCTGTTGTAACTTTGTTGGCTATAGGTATTGTAGAAATAATCACAGGAATTCTCAGTGGCAGTGTAGTTGCTACCGCTGATGGTATAGATTCGATATCTGATGCAGCAATATCTTTTATAGTATTATTAGGCCTAAGGATCGCACATAGACCAGCGGATAAAAAATTCCATTTTGGGTATCATAAAGTAGAGAGTTTTACAGCATTAATTGCTGCAATAGGAATGATAGCGATTGGTCTGGTTATATTTTATAATTCCTATCAGGCATTAATTCATCCACACGAAATTAGTCATCCTTATGTAGTTATGGCAGTACTAGCCGGAGCAAGTGCATTATCTCTTCACAGAGCATTTCAAATGCGTATTATCGCAAACAAATACAATTTGCTTTCGTTAAAAACGGATGCCAGAAACTCAATTAAGGATGGATCAGCTTCTGTTATTGGATTCTTTAGTATACTTGTTGCAACACAATTTGGGTTTTTACAAATGGATGGAATAGGAGGAATGATAATAGCTGGTTATATCTTCTCAGTTTCATATATATCTCTTAAAAAATCGTCTTTGATTCTTATAGACTCTTGGCAAAATCCCAAATTAACAGTAGTAATAAAAAACATAATTTCAGAACAATTTAGCGATGAAAAGATAGTTGTTAGAGACGTACTACTTCGCTCTTCAGGCATGATAGACCAAGCAGAAATACATATAGCAGTTGATGGAAAGGAATCACTAGAAGAAGTCGAAATGCTATCTTTAAAAATACAGTTGGTGATTAGTTCTCAATTTCCATCTATTGAAAGAGTTCTAGTAATACCACATCCCTATTCTGCTTTAGAGACGCGAGTAACTTCAAGAATGGATCGGTTCAGAAATATAAAATTAAAAAGACCTTCATATATGAATAGAAATATCAGACAAGATGAAAACCCCAAATAAAATATATCTTGCTAGTAATTACAACAATCATTTTTTTGTTTAAATAAGATTCAGTGTGAAGTTCGATTCAATACCAGAGTTCCAGGGCCAATGAAATATTCGGTTCTTGATATATGAAAGAATATTGCATAAAACAGATACAAAATACTATTAGGTTTAATAATTATATAAATGAGTTTATATACTTTTATTGGTAATAAAGAACGGATGAATGATATCATTAATGTAAATAAAATTTTACTGACTTCAGTCGTATTAGCAATATCATTCGTATTACTTTTAGGTCCAACTTCAATGACCATGAATGTATTTGCTACAACCAATACAGCTAATCAAGGTATAGGCCAATCACAATCCTCAACCCAACTCGGTGTTTGTGTATCTGGTACTGGCACC
>JACDCB010000001.1 GCA_013694585.1 Candidatus Nitrosopumilus sp.
ACTGTTTTACGTTTACCTCTAATTTCCACGACATCACCTGTAGATGCGCTCAAAGCATCCATAGAATCATAATCAATTCTAGCAACACCACGGCCTACATCTCGGGTATAAGCTTCAAGCACCTTTAAAGAAAGAGTATTACTCTGAGACATGATTACTACTTAATATTTAATAACATACTACTTATACACTTTTGTAAATAAACCCTAGAAGAAAGATATTTTATGAATCATCGTACGACGCATGCGAGAAAGCATCATAAAACCTAGATGTAGAACGAAGAAAATTCATCATCGTGATTGATGATGTAGTCGAGATCGGTTAAACCCAATCTCTCAATCTATTGTTTTACGAGACCAACAATAGGTATGTTTATAAACTCTTTGGACAAGGGCGTTTGACTGTCGAAATTAATAAACAATACTTTATTGTCAATAACCGATACCGACACACCTACACCCTTAAAGTTATTTGTATCATCAGATACAGTTACATTATTTGACTTTATTTCTTGAACAACATCTATCTTACCCGAATATGTTACATCTTCATTCTGTTGCTGTACAGACTTCACCACAAAATTTGACAGATGATAGGATGTTGTATTGCCTATGTCGTTATTACTATCAGTTAATTGAGTATTGACGTTATTGTTGTTATTTGCCGTAGTATCATTTCCAGAGCCAAAAGATCCAGACAAGTTATAATGCACAGGCTGTTTTATAAAACTGGCATTAAAGTCCTTTGAACCATTATCCTTAGTAGCTAGAGACCAATTACCGAACAGACTGTTTATAATAACACCACTATCTTGATTATACTCTGAACCCACAATTGTTCCATTTAGATTGGCCTTACCTGATGCAGAATTAACATTGTTAGTAGATGTCGTTGTAGTTGTTCCGTCATCGCATGTATTTTTTGTCGTACTCGTTGTTTTGCCATTCTCATTAGTTTGCGATTGAATTGAGATGTTGTTATTACAATTGTTGTTATTGTTGCTAGATTCAATGGTTGACTGAACATCATCCTGCATCTGATTCATGAAATCATCAAGATTTAACTGCGCATTTACAGTACCAATGTTAAAAGCAAGAGAGGTGGAAACCATTAAGATAGGGAGTAAAAGGATAACGTACTTGGATTTATTTACTTTGATATCAATCTTACTATGATTTTGTAATATATTAAAACTATAGACTTTTTCACTAGACATTAATAATTCATATTTTGTATATGCAAAATATGATTTATGTTTTACTGAATAAAAGATAGGGATTTATATTAGTTTATTTTCTTATATAAAATAATTATAAATGATTTTAGTAGTAATTAAGATCCTTAAACATTTTCCTTGCACATAAGAACGAATGATCGATTAATGAAGCAATCATCACCAGACATCGATAAACTTGCAGGAATTGAATATTATACAACAGAGTTTGATGGAATAGGCGGAACTATAAAAAAAAATACTGAGGATTTTCATGTGCAAGAAATAATAAGCAAAATTTTCTTAGAACAGCTCTCTCCTGATCAGGCTACAAGCAATAATTTCCCAGTTTATGAAATAAGAAAAAAGGGAATGGATTCAAGTCATGCGATTTTAACTTTGAGAAAAAAAACTGGCCTTGATCTTAAAATAGTAGGCATAAAGGATGCAAAGGCCACTACAATTCAATACGCTAGCAGCAGCACAAGAAGGGCCATAAAAAATATTGATCTTGGAAAAATAAAATTAACATTGGTTGGTTTCTCAAGAAAACCAATTGAAAAGAACAATTTGATTGGAAACACGTTTGATATAAGAATTGCTGAACCAAAAATGGACAAATTAGATAACATTTTACAATTTTTGCGCGATATTAATAGCTTGGGCAACTATTATGGATTACAAAGGTTCGGAAGTGAAAGGTTGGTGACTCATTTGGTTGGAAGAGCCATTCTCGAAAGAAAATTTGATAAGGCAACGGAGATCTTATTGACTTATACCACAAAATATGATTCAAAATTTAGTCGGGAAATCAGGGAAAAATTGAGAGACATCAAAAGTAATCCAAATTTAATACGAGAAATCCCCCCTGGAATGGATATAGAGAAAAATCTGGCTCAGGCAATATTAAGGGGAAAAGACTCTATTACGGCCTTAAGAACAATCCCCATTAGTATCAGAAGGCTATTTGTTCAAGCATTTCAGGCGTTTCTTTTTAATAAGACCTTAAGTATCGCTATTAAGAATGACTTCTCCCTCACCGTACCTGAAGAAAATGATCTCTGTTTTGATGTTTTTGAAGACGATTTGACCTTTGGAAAAATTCGCAAATATGAAAAAGAAAAACCTACGGACAGCAGAGTTCAGAGGTTGCCGATTATTAGGTTACCAGGATATTCTTTCCAACCTGGAAAAAATAGATTTGACAAGATCATAAAGGAATTCATGAAACAAGAAAATATAATTGCCAAAGATTTTTTTATCAAGGAAATGCAGGAATTAAGTGAATCAGGTGGCTTCAGGCAAGCTTGCTATGTGTGTAAAAACTTCAAATATAAAAGAGAAGAAAACTCACTATTGGTAGGGTTCTCTGTACCTAAGGGATCATATGCAACCGTTTTGCTAAGGGAACTAATTAAACCCGTTAATCCTATTGAGTCAGGTTTTTAGAGGAAGTTGAAAATGAAGTTGCTGACGATTTGCAGAATAAAAAAAGTTGCTAATAAATAGACATAATTATGACTATGTATAGATACATAAACGAGTGAGTGTGGGATAAGGATTTCAGCCAAGAATGATTTACCCCTATTCAAAGCATTCATAACAATAGGAATATTAGTTTTATTATTCGGTTTAGCATTTATAATTATTGATATAGTTGTAAACCAATTTACCGAAGGTTTGAGAGAAATAGGAAGTAGATTCGTAATAGTAGGCATAGTAACGATAGCAATAGCTTATATCTATAAACATCATGTAGTAATCGGATTCATACTTAGACGATTTAAAAATAAATTAACAGATCAGGACAAATTTTCAAAATGGTACAAGCCATAAACAAAATGTATACTCTGGCTACTATTTGATCGTCAATTATGCGCAGGAGATGATAAGACACGATGGTCAAATTCAAATCAGGAAACAAAACAAACAGTTAAAAAGAAAAATTCTAACAAGTTGAATTAGCTATTTGGCAATTGAAGAGATAAGATATGATTTTAGAGAACATCCTGAGCAATTTCGCATCTACTTTACAAAGATCATGAAGTTGATAATAATATCCAAACTAAATTGTCTTGAAAGGAACCTCACATCTTTGAAGTATTTTAATAAAGTAGTAAGCAGGATTGAAGGATGTGATATTCACAAGATAAAGTATGGCAAGCCCATGATATTTACTAAATTCTTAGGTTATGAATTCAATTATCATACAGTGAGAGTCAAGATAAAGATTATTGACAAATATACAATAGACATGTCCTTGGAATCAATTATCCCAGATTTTGTAAAAACATTCGATAAACTAAGTACAGATACGAATGAAATTAACTGGAATACAAATAAGCATTCAACAAGTAGGATTAAATTTGGAGATGATCGGGAGAAGAATTCTCAAGATGAGCCAAATCTTCATTTGATGGAGAAGGAAGCCACATTAACTTTCTATCTGTTGGATTCATTCATCCAAAGTATATATCTTTTGATGACCCAATCAGGTGCGAATGCTAATAGTCTAAGTGGTCGAAATATTGAAATCAAAGATATATCTGTTTCTAGAAAAATTCTTAATATTGAAATGCTCGTGGATGAAAAAACAGTAATTTTGGATCTGCTCCCAAAGTCTAAAAATGGTGTGGTGGTTTCAATAGATAATGATGAAAAAACTGGAGAAACTATCAGGACTGTGATGTTACAAAATAACTTAAACTGAGGTTTCAAATGTTTTGGTACAGATTTAGACGCTTCCTACTCCACCCCTGTCTAGCAATGCAGCCAGGAACAGTATGCCTATAGATAAACCAACAGTTAATCTACCTAATAAGATTATTTTATTTCTTAAAGATGAAAAATATTCATCTGGGACGTCTCTTTGCAGAATACGAGATTCAACATTCTTGTTTAGAATTAAAATGTGGATAACGTAAACAATTATCATTATACATACTAATATGATTTTAGCTAGAAGGATATACCCATATGTAGATTCAAATAAAAAGTGGGGTTGGTCCAAAAACGATCGAGCATTATACACCCCAGTAATGACTAGTATAATTAATGAAGTCCCACCCAGATAGTTGAATCGGCGTCCTACTACAACCATGAATGAAATTCTCTTATTAACATCTGGCATAGTTTTCTTAAGAAGAGGTGCCAAAACAATCCCTAGAAAAATAGCGCCACCTACCCATATTGAAGAAAAAACTAGATGAATCCATGTAACTAATGGATCAAGAATAAACATTGGATAGGGTCATATCCCTGTCCCATAATATATTATTATAAACAAAGTTTTTTAATACCAATACTTTACAGATAAAATCGATAGAATATTGTTTTTAAGTAGACGCAGATTAGTATTGATAGGAACAGTTACGGTCATCGTAGGAGTCATTGTATTATTACCTTTAATATTAACAATAACCTTACCTGATTTAAGTGCCATTGACATAATAATAAAGAATATAGAATTAGAAGATATTTCTGAAGATAATATTGCTACCCTAAAAGTAGTATTCAATATAAAGAATCCAACAGGTCAAGCGCTAACTACATCAAAAATTGATTATGAATTATATGCTAACGGAGAATCCATTGGAGAATACACAAAGTCATATATTGACATACCTGTTAATGGTAGACCTCAACTCTTGTCAAATACAGATACTAACATTAGTTCAGTGATAGAAACACCGGTTCTTGATAAAAAAATTAGGTCGGATTTAAGGAATAACAATCAATCACTACAAAATATTGAATGGACAATTAATGGAGATGCAATAATAGAGTCAGGATTTAGTTCAGCTCCTAAAATATTTAATGCAACGTGGTAAATCGTCTATTTTAAACATACT
>JACDCB010000022.1 GCA_013694585.1 Candidatus Nitrosopumilus sp.
CTGAGAAATTGCCATTAATTGACTGTTAATATTTTCTAATTTCTTTTCAAGCTCCCCGAGATCATGTTTTAGTTTTTCTATAACTTCTTGCGGCTTACCTTTTAAGTGTGGAACAGCCTCCATATGCACATTATAAAGGTTAATAATAGAAGCCAATGCGTTTGAGGGATAACGGGGTAAAACAACTAAAACAAATTCAGTAATTTTTTCGCCTTCTTTTGAGTACAATATTATATCTTGATTATTTGACTCAAGTTTTTTCTTGAATTCAGAATATTTTCCGCTAGCAATACGTCCAAAGAATGAACGGGCAGATTTAAGATGCAAGATATCCAAATCTTCTGGAAAAAAGGAAAATTCCCCGACCAGCTTGATATTATTCTGTGCATTCCTTATTTCAGTTAGTATATTTTCTTTCTCTCTTTCCAGTGAAGCTACATTTTTATCAATATCTAATCGTAACAACGCGTTATCCATTTCATCAATAGATGAAAATCTAATTTTTTCCCCCAAGGAAGTTGGAGGAAGGGTACTAAGCAAACCTCTGATTCGAATTAATTGATCAGCAATATGCCTGTGAGCCTCGCTTTCCTTCTCAGTACTCAAATAAGATGAGATTTCTTTAGAAATTTGTTCGATCTGAATCACGCTCATCTCCTGCAAAATTGACACAATCTGTTGTCTATATTTTTTCAATCCCAAAACAGCTATCTTGGACATAGCTTCAGGTCTTAGTAATGTCAAGGCAAAGGCTCCGGATTATTTAATTCCTGAAAGCAAAATTTCCAGTATTTCTTTCATCATCGTTTGATCAAACTGGAATGTAATACTCTTTGCTTTATTTTCAGCCTCAGAAATTATCATCTTTGCTTCTTCATTTGCTTTCATTCTGGATTTCTCTATACTAGTTTCAACTAATAACCTTCCTTCATTTTCAGCGTTTGTAACTGAATTTTCCAAATCGGCCTCAAGGCTTTTAATCTGATTTTGAACCTCTTCTTTGCGCTCATCAATTTCCTTTTGGACTTGATCTTCAATCTGTTTAATTTTTACCAATGATTGAATATATTGCTCCTGATCTTGAATATTAGACATTTTTTAGTTTACTCCAAATAAATATCGTACAATAAATATCAACAAAATAACTGTTGCAAGAATGTTTCCAATTTTTATAACCCTTGTAATTCGATAAAATTTTCTTTGTTTGTCATTTGAAAAACCTCTAAAATCATTACCTTTCATATCTTTATACATTTAACTCTGGTTCAACCCCTCTCAATTCTTGCATCTCTCTTTCACCCATCTTTCTTTTTACTGTTTTTAACATTATAAATGTGTCACGCTCTATTTCTTCTAATCTAAATGTAATAAATTTAACAGCATCCATTAGCCTCGGAATAAAAACGTTCTCTATGGCATTTGACTTCCGTTTTGTCCTTTCTATTTCATAAAGGAGTTTCCTTAACGCGGTTTCTTTCTCAGCTACATCCAAGACAATTTTGTGAATTCTATTGAAAGAACTAATTGCCTCATTAATTGAGGTGGGTAATTCCAACAAATATTCCTCATATACCTTATTTTGACCACCTTCAAGTCTAGGAATATGCACACCCATGATGCTTTTTGATTTGACATTGAGTTTACCCATCATTGGCAACTTCATTGATTCATTTTCTAATCTCATAGACCCTGCTAAAATTTCCGCCATCCTTATTGACTCGTATCCCTTGATAAGCTCGGTCTGCAAATTTTCTCGTAAAGCTGCAGCAGTTTTATTAGTATTAAAAAATTCTAATATAAGCGCTTGACGTTTTAATTTTAACAATTTTAGTCCCTTTTTTGCTATAAGGATTCTACGCTTTGTGCGTATGTACTCTAATCTTGTTGGCCTAATATCCGAAATAGAGGGCATTTGTTTCTATTGCTCCTCTTTTTCTTCATCTTCTAGAACTAAGGATTTTTTCCTATATTTTGCAATAAATTCTGGTTTAATACGCTTCATTTCAGATTCTGGAAGATCCGACAATAGTTCCCAACCGATAGAAAGTGTTTGTTCAATGGATCTATTTTCATCGATACCTTGATTAACGAACTTTCTCTCAAAATTATTAGCAATTGCCAGGAACTTTCTATCTATCTCACTTAATGCCTCCTCTCCAACGATTGCAGTGAGAGCCCGGGCATCCTTTCCTTGGGCATATGCTGCGTACAACTGATCGGCTAGACTCCTGTGATCTTCTCGAGTTCTTCCGCTTCCTATTCCTTGGTTCATTAGCCGAGATAAGCTGGTAAGGACATCCACTGGAGGTTGTATGTTTAACCTATGCAACTCTCTGCTCATAACTATTTGACCTTCCGTAATGTATCCAGTCAAGTCAGGAATTGGATGTGTAATATCATCAGCAGGCATAGCCAAAATCGGAATTTGGGTTACTGAACCCTTTCTTCCTTTTATTTTTCCGGCCCTTTCGTAGATTGAAGCAAGATCAGTGTACATATATCCAGGATAACCCCTTCTACCAGGAACTTCTTCCCTAGCCGCCGATATCTCTCTTAATGCTTCGCAATAGTTAGTCATGTCGGTCATGATCACAAGAACATGCATTTCCCTTTCGTAAGCAAGAAATTCAGCGGTCGTCAATGCTAATCGAGGTGTAAGAATACGTTCCATAGAGGGGTCGGACGACAAATTAAGGAATAATACACTCCTTCCCAAAGCACCGCTTTCCTCAAATTGCTTTATAAAAAAATTAGATTCCTCACTTGTGATTCCTATTGCAGCAAATACGACAGAGAAGGATTCTGAAGAACCAAGAACCTTAGCCTGTCTAGCTATTTGGGAGGCTAGTAGATTATGAGGCAAGCCGGCACCTGAGAAAATTGGAAGCTTTTGACCTCTTACAAGCGTGTTCATACCATCGATGTTAGACATGCCGGTTTGGATGAATTCAGAAGGTTCTTCTCTGGAATAAGGATTAATTCCTGAACCTACAAGATCATATCTTTCTTTAGAAATAATTTTTGGGCCATTGTCTCGAGGGTTACCTAAACCATCAAATGTCCTTCCTAACATTTCATCAGAAACAGAAATCATTGCAGTTTCGCCTGTAAACCTAGTAGACGTATTTTCAGTTCCCAGTCCATAGGTTTGGCCAAATACCTGGACAACTGCTAGTCCTTCCCTTGTATCCAATACTTGTCCCAAGCGCCTCTCTCCGTTGACTAATTTTATCTCAACCATTTCACCATATGCAGCATCCTTGACTCCCTCGATAAATATCAAAGGACCAGCTATCTTTGAGAGATGCTTATAAGCTATATTAGACATTTTAACGAGAAACCTCCATTAACAACTCTTTAAACTGGTTATTCATATTTATTTTAATTTCCTCGACTTTTTGTTCAACCTGGTCCTCCTTGGTCCATTTTATCATCGATAATTCTTTTCGTGCCCCGATGGAACTTATTTTCGTGGATGTTACGCCCTTCTTTATAGCATCTGCTTCCAATCGGCCAAATTCTAAAATAGTTGCCAACATCAAAAACTGTTTCTTTATTGAGGTATATGTATCAACCTCATCGTATGCACTTTGCTGTAAGTAATCTTCTCTAATAGAACGAGCTGTATCCAAAATCCCTTTTTCAGGTTCAGGGAGAGCATCATATCCTATTAGCTGAACTATTTCCTGCAACTCCGATTCTCTCTGCAGAATTCCTAGTGCCTCCTTCCTCAATGTAGTCCATTGCGGTGAAATATTATGCTTGTACCATTCATCCATATCGTCGGCGTACAACGAGTAACTTGTCAACCAATTTATTGATGGAAAGTGCCTTCTTGATGCCAAATTAGCGTCTAACCCCCAGAACACACGTGTAACCCTCAAGGTATTTTGGGAAACAGGTTCGGAAAAATCTCCACCAGGCGGTGAAACGGCTCCTACTAATGTCAATGATCCTACCCTTTTTTCTGGTGAAATCACAATTGCTTTTCCACCCCTTTCATAAAATTCAGCCAGGCGTCTGCCCAGATAAGCAGGATACCCTTCTTCGCCTGGCATTTCCTCAAGTCTACCCGAAATCTCTCTCAGTGCTTCAGCCCATCTGGAAGTACTGTCGGCCATCAATGCGACATCGTATCCCATGTCTCGGTAATATTCACCCATGGTTATACCCGTGTAGATACTTGCTTCACGTGCAGCTACCGGCATATTAGAGGTATTGGCAACCAAAATTGTTCTCTCCATTAGAGGCCTCTTTGATTTTGGGTCTTCTAGCTCAGGGAAAGTAGTAAGTATCTCAGTCATTTCATTCCCTCGTTCTCCGCAACCAATGTAAACAATAACACTGCTATCAGCCCATTTTGCAAGTTGCTGTTGGGTTACTGTTTTTCCACTGCCGAACGGGCCCGGTATTGCAGCGGTTCCTCCCTTAGCAACAGGGAAGAAGGTATCCAATACCCGTTGTCCTGTAAGTAAGGGCGATTCGGGTGGCAACTTTTTAAAGACGGGTCTAGGTGTTCTTACCATCCACCAGCTAGACATTCCAACAATTGATTTCCCGTTTGTTGTTTTTATTTCAGCTACGTTCTCATTTACAGTATATTTACCCTCACTTATTTCAGATAGTTTGCCGTTAATTCCAAAAGGCACCATTATTTTATGACTAATGAGCGGGGTTTCCTGAACCTCACCCAATATTTCACCTTCTTGAACTTCATCATTTTTATTTTTTCTAGGAATGAATTCCCATTTCTTGTGTTGATCTAACGCTGGAATTGTGACACCTCTCCCTATAAAATCTCCACTCTTTTCTCTTAAAACATCTAAAGGGCGCTGAATCCCGTCATAAATAGATTTTAGTAAACCTGGTCCTAATTGCATGGACAAAGGTCTCTTAGTATTAATTATTTTTTCACCAGGCCTTAACCCTGTGGTATCTTCATAAACCTGAATAGTGGCCTTATTTCCTTCCAAACGAATAATCTCCCCTAATAATCCTAATTCTCCAATACGTACAACATGATACATTTCTGCATCCTCTACATCAGTAGCCACAACTACTGATCCTGAAATACGTGATACTATTGAACTTGACATATTTCCCTATCTTTCACTCTTATTATCCGGTTTTAATACTTATCCCAAGTACTCGTTTTGCCAGAGCCGCAATAGACTCCTCATGAATAGTGCCCTGCAAGGCAGGCATAAAAATAACCAATGGATCTATGGATGATTCAATTTTTGATCTCGTCAATTGAGACAGCGAATCTTGAACGAATTGACTTGCTACTATGAGATTATATTTGTGAGAGGAAAAAAGATTTTCCATTTTTTTCACTGCTTCATTTTTGTCGGTAACGGTAAAGGTATCTTCAACACCCAATAACCTATAACCCATAACTATTTCTCTTTCGCCAATTACTGCAATAGATTTAATATTTTCTTTTTTCTTACTTGACATCTTAGTTTCCTACTCCAAAACCAACAAAGAATTAATACGCTCTGGGGTTAAATTATATCGCTTACCGTACGCAATCCTTTTGATATTGTCCCATTCAAATTCTGCACTTATAATAAAGTAAAAAATTGTACCAATCGACAACGCTATATTCTTTAGTTTTCTTACATAATGATTGTTTATGTATTTATCCATAGCAACTTCAAAATCAATAAGGTTATGTGTTTTCAAATAATTATCTAAAAGATCACCAAATTTTATGTGTTCGGTAATCCTGTTTACAAAATCTTCAATGCTGTTTGATGTAAAAATTTCCAATAATTTTTCAATCGGAACTTTTCCCTCTTCTATAAGATGTTTCTTGACAAGATCTCTATCAAGATTTGATTCTTTTCCCTTTAGCAGGGTTAATATATTTTTTTTATCAATTTGAGTGCGAAACAGATCTCTCGCTATTCCTTCGTCGCCTTGGAAAAATTTGATACTTTCTAACAGATTTATGTAATAGAAAGACAAGAGTTCAGTCATCATTGGACTTATATCAGATGTCTTTTGATATGTATCTAGATTCTGTATCAAGATAGTTCCATACTTGTACTTTACTAGTTGATTAACAACGCCTTCTACTGTTGGCTGAGCTAGTATTATCTTCATCTCGTCATGTGGAATATTACCTGCCGTGATTCCTGCCGGAAAATTTCGACTAGATACCAAGAATGGTTCTGTTTCTGTAATAGTGCGGCCTATGACTTTAGATGACAGAATTAGTTCAATATTGTGTATATCCCATTTAGAAAAATAAGCTCGGATTGCTTGCCTCCCACTAAATGGAGTAGCTTCAAGTGCAATCTTGTTGACCTCGACTAAATGCCGATTAATAGCAACTTCCAATAATTCGGGCGGGGAATAAAGAGCAGCAGCCCGGTCAATTTCAGGTCCATACCATGTTGATTCCAACTTTCTTGCGACCTCGTTAACGTCCTCTGCTTTAACTAGACTTTGAATAAACTCGTGCGAAAGGAAATTGGTTGATATTGCCTGCAATCTTCCAAAAGCAGAAGAATACGATGATGTGGTCATTTTATTTAATCATTTTTTCATAGAGGAAATTCTTAATTTCGTCTTCATGATTCTCCAACAACTCCTCAAATGTAAGATCGATTTCTCTACTCTGTGATTTATCTACCGCCACAATTCCCCCCATACTAGAGATATTAGATCCTATTGTAACCTTCATTTCCTTTAAGTACGGAATATCAGCCTCCCTACATTTTATGATAATGTCATCACCTAGGTGTCTCTTTGAGTAAAGGACCATTTTTTCCAAGGTCTTTTTGTAATCGGCCTTTTTAGTATAATTCTTCAATTCACGCTTTATAGCCTCCAATGCAGTACTCATGTTTGTATTGATTGCATCAAAAAGAATTTTCTTTGCTTCCAATCGTGCACTTTCGGTGATTCTTGCAAACTCTCTCTGAGCTTTGTTCTCAGCTTCATTTTCATACTTTTCTTTAATTTCTCTTAGTTTTTCGTCTTTTATTTGGGCTATTCTATTTTTTTTTTCATCCAATAAAGAATTAAGGATAGCTAATTCTTTCTTTTTTCTATCCTGTATTTCTTCTTCAAATGTATTGAGCGCAGACATTTGATTTTTCTTATCTTATAGTATTCCTAGTAATAGGATAATACCAAGGACGAAACCAATGATCCAAAGAGTTTCAGGGATGACAAAGAAGAACAGAACCTGACCAAATTTTTCTGGTTTTTCTGCAATTATACCCATACCCGCTGCACCTATTCCCTGTTGAGCATTTCCAGTACCAATCAACCCTCCTGCTATAGCGATTGCAGCAGCAACAGCTAGTAGTGATTTATTTAAACCGGCATCCCCAGTCGCGCTTTCTTGTGCAAAAGCTTGAGGTGTCAAGAGCGTAAAAGCCAACAATGCAGCGCCTGCTATTACAGGTATCATAAACAACTTTGAATAACGAGATTGTTTCATTAATAATTAAAGACCTGCAGTGGCATATTAATAGGTTTTTTTAAAATAATCCCAAATTCTTTGATTTCTGTTGGATTCTATAATTATACACACTTAACTTTAGAAATTTATCAATTTAATGGTGATAATATTTAGTTTGAAGTGAAACTAAAATGGAAGTAAACTTCTGTCTTTACAAAAGGAGGTGAGGCAAAGTAATAATTTAGCTTGACGATATTAATTTCCAGGTATTACTAATACTAGGAATTATATGAAAAGGCGTTAGTAAAGAAATATTTTGAAATGGGCGGTAGGCAAATAAATGCTAGATAAATTGATTTGTGTATAATAATCTTTTATAAATAACATTACTTGATAATTTATAGAAACTATCTTGTTAAGAAGTATCCTCGGGCTAATCATTCTCTCAATTATTAGACGGAATGAACACGACATTGTAAATGTATATGATACATTCTCAAACCTCATGAGAATAGCTACGGGAGGGAAGTTGCTAAATTTTGGATACTGGACAAAGGATATTACCAACCCTCTGCAAGCGCAGATACAACTTACAAAATTATTTGGAGTGTACGGTTCCTTTGATACCGCTCAAACAATATTAGATGTAGGAAGTGGTTTCTCCATTCCGGCATTACATTGGATTCATAGTTACTCTAATCTCAAAATATATTGCTTAAACATTAGTCTCAAACAACTAAAGAGCGCAAATTCTGACATACTTAGAAATCAACCTTCTGAAAGTGTCAACTTAAACTTAAACTCGATTCCAAATATTTACAATAGAATATTTCACATAAATTCGACTTCAACATCAATGCCGTTTAGAAACGAGAGTGTGGAAAGGATAGCGGCATTTGAATCAGCACAGCATTTTAAGCCGATGGCTCAATTTATACATGAATCAAACCGCATCCTCAAGAATTCAGGACAGCTTATAATGGCTATGCCAGTTATGACAAACGATTCAGATTTAATGCCTTTTTCCAAAAGTTACAACCTCGGGATACTTGCAGTAACGTGGGCCTCGGAACATTACAGCGTTAGAATGTTAGAATCATTGTTACTTAAGGATGGCTTTGAATTATCAAAAGTAGAGTACATCGGGGAGAATATCTATGGACCACTGGCCGAATTCTATATTCAAAATCGCGATAAGTTGAGGTCCGAAATAACTAAAGAGTACCCCAAGTTCCTTGAGATAATTCTTTACAAATCAATGGTAAAGATGAAGGTGGCATTTGATAGAAATTTTATTGATTATGTTTTAATAAAGGCTATAAAGCGATAAGTAATTTCAAACGAAATCGAAATATAACCCTAAATATTAATATCGAAACGAAAGCCATGGAAAAATTGAGTCAAAATTGCGAAATTGCCGTTCAAAAATCAATCAATAATCCTGAGTTAGCAGGTACTCCCTGAGGTATCAGTGCGTTTATTGAAAGAAAGTATGGCAGGCATAAGACGAATATGCAAATTAGTACCAAGTTCCGACCTTAATATTCATGGATAAAAAAACCAGCCTACCTCTTCTAAATGATTAGCAAGTATAACTTCAAATAAACTTGAACCTGATATCATATGGAAGTTAATTTTGGCCCATTCAAGATCTGATTCGTGTATATCGGTATCCCAGTTAAAAAAAAAATACGGTAATAAGACTGCCCTAGATGATGTATCGTTCGAGGTTGAATACGGGAAGGTTTTTGGGTTCTTGGGTCCAAATGGTGCTGGTAAAAGTACAACTATAAAAATCCTAACAACCCTATTATTACCCTCATCTGGAAATGTAGAGATTTTTGGGATGGATGTTACCAAATTTTCCGCACCAATTAGGAAAAGAATAGGAGTTGTGTCTCAACAACCTAGCTCAGAGGCAAACCTTACAGTGGAAAGGGCGATGGATTTATACGGATTAATGTGGGGATTAGAACGAACCAAAAGGAAAGAGAAAATCACCGAAATAATTGAATCATTTGATCTGCAAGAAATTAGAAATATCAAAAATGACGAATTGTCAATTGGGCAAAAAAGACGAGTACAAGTTGCTAGAGAATTCATTCATGAAATGGATCTTTTATTTCTAGACGAACCTACGGTTGGACTTGATCCTGCAGCTCGCAGAATGTTGCTAGATTATATAAAAAACCAGGTGAAATCAGGACTCACAGTCTTTTTTACAACTCACATTATGGAAGAAGCTGAATATTTGTGTGACGAATTAGCAATCATCAATAGAGGCAAAATAATCGCCTTTGATACACCTTTAGGGTTGAAAAAAAAATATGGTAAAGAAAACATAATCCTAATCCAGTTAAAGGAAAAAGTTTCTGAGTCAATATTGGAATTGATAACAAAGGTTTCACCTGAATCGCAAATTATAAAGGATGGGGAAAACGGTGTGAAAATAACTTCCATAGATTCCCAAAATACCTTAACAAAATTAATTGAAAACTTTTCAATAAAAGGATTTAAAATTATTAATGTGTCAATCAGTTCACCCTCGTTGGAAGATGTGTTCTTAACAATGGTAAAATAATCGAGAAGTTTTTGACTAGACCTTAACCCTCAACATTGAAACTGCAGCAAAAGAGAAAGCAACTATTGCAAGAATAAAAATTATGATTACTTCAAGGTTAACAAAGTCTGATACCTGAGAGTAGATTCCGGCACGAGTTATGTCAACTATGTAGGTCAAAGGGTTAATGTAGAAGGCTGTTTTTAAAGGCTCAGAAATGCCTTCCGCCGGGTAGAAGGTCGAACTTGCAAAAGCGAAAAACAAGAAAATCCCGTTGCTTATGACGTTGAATCCTTCACTACTCTTCAATCGTGTCGAAATTATGACGGTAAAGGATCCGAAAAAGATAGCCCCTATAATTATGGCATATAGGGTATAGGGTAAGCTCCATAAAGTTGGGTTGGCACTTCCAAGTATTGTAGGAAGACCAATTATTAAGATCAAAATTGCGCTTGTCAATCCCATTAGCATGATCGTTACTAGATTACTAATTATGTATTGAATCTTGGTAAAGGGCATAACCAATATTTGTTGGAACATGCCATTCCTCTTATCGTTCCAAATAATACTTCCGGCTACTGTACTGCTATTCATAACATTGAATCCGATCATCCCCACGGCTAAGAATGACGGATAACTAACTAATATTTCCCCGAGTTTAATTCCTTGATATCCCAGTAGTGCAGAATACGCATATCCAGAAATAAAGATGTAAAAAATTGGAAATATAATTTGCCAAATTAGAAAGACTTTATCAATAGATGCGATTAAGTTTCTATAAGTCAAAATGAGAATTTCAGTAATCATCATCCATAAACCAGAGTGATTCATTTATAATCTTAATTTATGATTTAATCATTAACAGTTAGAGTTTTGATATGCTCTCGGAAAGTCACAAAAGGCTTGTTCTGTTGAGTAAATCTTTTTGTTTGAGATGCTTCATATTATCCGCCATCTTAAGTTATAAAAAAACTTTGCAATTCCTACTAAATGATATATATTAATTATTCTACAAAATAGGCGGATTCTTGCAAAATGTAAATACAAAACTGCCCATAAAAAATAAATCTATTTTTTTTTAATCTATGCACTTAATAAATGGATTGAATTTCAAAATTGAGAGTGAAATCATTATTTAAATAATATACAATTTTATTTTAGTATATGTCTACATCAACACAAAACGAGTCATCAAGAGGTTATACACAACTCCTCGAAAACAAAGCTGAACAAAAAAAATTATTGAGTATAAAACAGTCTAAATTTACAGAGTTAATCGGATGGCTTCAAAATTGGGGGTATAAGGTCGTAGACAAATCTAAATCTGTTAGAATACCCGGGATAGAATTTCAAGCAGAGATAACACCACAAGTTCCGTATTCCTCTGGATTAAGCACTCCCTTGTATTTGGAATTTCAGGATGATTTGAGCCACGGATTTATCTTAAGAACAACGTTTGAACTTGACAAAAATATAGAAATATATATAAACACCCAAACCAGGGCAAGAGAAATTGAACTAACCTATATTGAAATAAATCAACTAGTACTACCTATGAAGGTTTCCCTTATAAGGGATCATCCTTTTACTAAACTATACAAAGTAGTTTTTACCGATGGGCTACATAAACAATATTTTTTGGAATGTATAATTGATTTGATGAATTCGATGTCATTGATAATTGGTAAGTGGGATGAAAAGTATTATAGCATCCCCCCGAAGGAAACCATAGCGAAAAAGGAAAAAAAAATTGATGACTTAGAATTAGAAGAAATACTAAATGGTTGACAAGTTGACATCCGCGGTCACCATGTCATTCAGATAATTATAAATTTGGATATCTTTTATTAAATAGTTTCATGATAATTGCATGCTAACCGAGGCTCAGTTAGTCTTAAATGGAAAAATTACTTTTCCCGAAAACCACCGTAGTTGGCGGTTATTTTCTCCTCCATTGAACCAACAAAAAGTTTCAAGTGTCTTCTAGTCTATCATAGGATTTAACAATTGATATGAGCAGGTTTAGATAGACTTATTCGGATTACAATTGCATAAAATAACAAGTTTAATAAATAATGGTCGAGAGATAATTCTAATAATCTGATTTGGAAAAAATGGATCATTATGAAATATTGGGAATAGATAGTAACGCTTCATCAAGAGAAATTACATTCGCTTACAGAAGACTAGCGTTGCAATACCATCCAGATCGGAACAAAACTCCTCTTGCAAATGAGATGATGTTAAAAATTAACATTTCTTATAGTATACTTTCCGACCCGAACAAGAGAAGCGAATATGATTCGTCTCGAATTAGAGGCGATATTCAATCCGAAAATTATGATTCTACAGCGAAAACAGATGTTTTTACTGGATCAAATGTTAAAACAGATCAAAAAGAGTCGAATAGCTCGGTAGGGACGAAATACGTCAAGTATGGACTTATAGCATTGTTAACTATAAAATTCGTTATTTTGGAGCTTAGAAAATGGATGCAGCGAATATTCTAAACCCAACAAAATGACATCAGGATTCATGTTTTACTCCCAAGCTAGCTTAGTCGAGAAATAGCCGTTAGAATCGTATGATGATGATAGTTTATCAGGCGGATAATAATCACTAGAATCTAAAATTCTAATGTGCACTTAAATAATGAGATATTATAGGTTAGTAGATTTGAAATTCTAGTATGTACAGCATAAATTGCTACCTTTTGATCAAAAAAAAGAAGGCCTTATTGTTTGGTTATGGCAGGTAAAATATTGGTTGCAATGTCCTCCAAGTACATTTGTATATGAGGCTCTATATTCCAGATTTTCTCACTCTCAAACAAATGTCCGTAACGCTGGGAACTACCCATCAATTCCCTTTTTCCTAATTTATCTAAATAGCTACTCTTGACACTGGTTTCGCTGAATCCATTCTTCCTAGCGAGAGAATCTAAAAGATTGTGAATCCCTGAGCCATGTTGAGCTGCCTCTTTAATTCTATATGCAATTTCCTTAGGAATACCCAATTTTTCCGCTAACCTACGGTGCACTCTTTTTCCTAAATTGTCGTATATATCGATACCTCCATTTTGGATATTTAATCTCGGATCGATTCTCAATACAGTATCAATTAAGTGTGGATCGAGAAATGGTTCACGCAACTCTACGCTCTGTGACATGGTGATCTTATCTTCCCTTTCAAGTGTTTCTTTGTACAATAACTTTACGTCCTTAATCATGTATTCAAGTATCTTATCGTATCCATATTTCTGAACTATTTTAGAATACCATGAATAACCTCCGAAAATCTCATCGGCGCCCTGACCTGTAAGCATAACTCTAATTCCTTGCTGTCTTGCTAGTTTTACTGCCGCATAAATGGGGATCGCAACTTCAACCTGACCCATATTGTCGTCCTCAATCACATTTATGATTTCGGGTATCATTTTTTCAACGTGATCTTCGGATAGCTGATTAATCTCCAAGTGAAGATCCAGTTTTTCTGCTATCTCTATAGAATTTGTGATATCGTTTGAATTCTTAATCCCAGAAGTATAACATATGACTTCAGGAACCATTTGTTTGGCCAAGTATGCAACTATAACACTATCGATTCCACCTGAAAATACAATTCCTATTCGACTAAAATCCCTTACTCGTTTTTCTACAGATTGGATTAAAGCATCATTGTAAGCGTCCAAAGCAGAATTGATATCTTTGTAGGTTATCGGGTATTTAGTACGAATTGACTTGTTAGTATTCACAGTTATAGGATGCAAAGATGTATCGTAAGTATGCTCGTTTCCTGTTTTAGAGATAGCTAAGGCATATCCGGGTAATAGTCTTTCTATCTTACTAAACATGTTGATATTCCATAAAGCTTTCTTTTCAGAGCCAAATGCGATAAATCTATCGTTTTCGCCATAATAAATCTGCCTAACACCGATACCGTCCCTGACTAGTATGATATTGCCAGTAGATTGTTCCCGTATGGCTAAAACATAGATTCCGTCAAGTTGAAAAACAGTCCTTTTGACAGCCTCTAACAAGTTACCCTTGGTCTTTTCATAATGATCCTCTATCAGATGAATGACAACTTCACTATCGGTCGAGGTCGTAAATTTATGACGGCTCTCGAGACTTTTCCTTAATTCTCTATAATTATAAATTTCTCCATTGTGCTCCAAAACCAATTTTTTGTCACAGCTTAGAAAAGGCTGTGAACCACATGATCCACCCACTATTGCTAATCTCGAATGTCCAAGCACATTGAATGCATTGGCCTGAGCAAAAAATAATTTATTAAACGTATTTGAGTAAACTATTTCATCTTCAGTAGCCAATCCAACGCCGTCAGGTCCTCTGTTCTTCATGCAAGTTAACATTTTTTCAATTAACGGTGCTACGTTCTCTCCTTTCTTACTTAATATACCTACAATTCCACACATATTAAAAAATCCCTAAACAATTACTATTGTATAACAAGATATAATAATAACCTCATTACTCAAATTTAAGTATTACACTTTATATACTACATATAATTTAGAACTTCAATAAGATCAGGGTTGTGAATTATGTTTTTACTCTGTTTAATAATATCCTGATCTTTTGGCATAAACACAATACCTAACCCTGCTTGTTTTATCATGCATATATCTCCCCTCGTGTCCCCGATAGCGATTGTATCCTTAATATGCACACCATACTTGTTAGCATAATGATTCAAGTGAAATCTTTTACAAATAGATATGTTACATGGGCAACTAATTTTCTCCCAACCAAGTGGCATCACAATTTCGCCTGTGACGATTCCTTCTTTAATAATTAATTCATTAGCCGAACAAAAATCTAATTCAAGCTTTTTTGCAACTACTTGAGCTGCTATACTGTAACTATCTGTTATTATGCCTGTTTTATATCCATTTTTTTTAAACCACGTCACAATTTTATCTGCATTATGCATTATTGGGATGGAATCGATTGAATCGATTATTTCGCTCGCTTTGATACCCTTAAGAAGGGAGGCTATTAATTGGGTTTTCTGATACCCCATAAGAGATGTGTCAGCTTGAATCGAACTGACTCTCTCTGTCCATCTAAATTTTCTAGAAACCACTTCTATCAATCTTCCTTGGATCAAAGTGCCATCCATGTCGAATACTACAAGTTTTGGTCTCACAGTCATTGTTGGTATTATATAATATAAGACGATGGGGTATTATTATGTGCTGACCCATAAGTTTTGTGGAATAGGTATTATTATAAGCGTAATTATAATTAGGTATGAAACTTGATTTCCCCCCTAGATTTTCTGAGAGGATAGGAGCCATTACTCTCCATGCAGTTCAGAAAATTTATGAATTGGATTCAGGAAAGTCTCCCGAGTTTCACGGAGGACATCGAACTATCCGAGCTTTTGATCATGACGAACTTTCCAGTATTTTTAGAGACCTTGCAATTGTTATTCCCATAAAAAACGAAAGATTAAGACTAATCGAAGGGGTTTTGAGTGGGATTCCCAACGAGTGTATGGTGGTAATTGTTTCAAATAGTCAGATTTCACCTGTAAATAGATTCTCAATGGAGGTTGAAATGATCAAGCAATATTCGCAATTTGCAGATAAGAAAATAATTTTAATTCATCAAGGTGATCCTGATCTTGCAAAAATATTTGAAGAAGTAAATTATACATCAATTCTAGATTCGAAAAAACAGATCCGTGATGGGAAAGCTGAAGGAATGATTATAGGCATTCTAATGGCGAAAATACATAATAAAAAGTATGTTGGTTTTATTGACAGTGACAATTATTTTCCAGGGGCAGTAAACGAATATTGTAAGATATATGCAGTTGGATTTGGCATGGCGTCTACCCCTTACAGCAATATTAGGATCTCATGGCTATACAAACCCAAAATAAGGAATAACATATTGAAATTCCCTAAATGGGGACGAACTTCAGAGGTAACTAATAAGTATTTGAACGCTTTGTTATCATATATCACCGGATTTGAAACAGATATTATTAAAACAGGGAACTCTGGGGAGCATGCCCTTTCGATGTCACTAGCAGAAAATTTGAATTATTCAAGCGGGTACTCTATCGAACCATATGAATTTATTAATATTTTAGAAAAAATTGGTGGATTACTTCCCACAGATTCACCCGATATCGTTGAAAAAGGAGTAGAGATATTTCAGATAGAGACTAGGAATCCTCATTTTCATGAAGAAAAAGGAAAGGATCATTTGACAGAAATGCTTCAGGCATCCCTACTAGCAATTAGCAATAGTAAAGTATGCAACCTGGAACTCGCAAAAGAAATAAAAGAACATTTACTCAGATTAGACGCTCTATATAAAAAAGATAAGAGTGTAAAGATAGAGTCTAAAAAGTATTTCATCATGGATCCAATAAAAACAATTCCAATTGACAAATTCGGAGAATTAGTAAAAAAGAACGCTAAAACTTTCCACAAGATATAGAAGAGAAATTCGATATAACCTATCATCATCGTGTATTGCCTAGGCGAGCCATAATATTCGATGTGGGGATTTTTTAGTTCGATATTTATCTTGAAATTTACTAAAAACTCACTTGTATGTCGTTAGAATTTAGCAACAAAAAGGTTTTCCAGCTCTTTATACTTTGAAATACTTTACATTTGTTTTTGACACTTAAGCAGAAAACACAGAACATTCAAAGTAGAAAATCTAAATTGCATCGAAAATTGTATCCTGTATTTAGTGATATCACCTCCGATATGATATGAAAAAATAATCAGATATTATTAAAATAATGTCAGTCAGTCAGAAGTTGATTTATCCGATTAATGAGAAATTCTGATTGGCTCAATTATGCATAAGAAAAGCCTGTCTGTGTAAATCGCGCTGATCTAATCTAGATATCAAAATGATTTTATTTAATGCGGTATGTCTAGCAACCTCATAAATGGCTTTTAACCCTATTTCATATCAGAGTTGTTAATGTCCACCCCGATATAATGATATTCTAAGATAAAATTTAAGAAAGATTATTTTGGTATTCCGATTATATAGACTTTAAGAGTAGGGAGGAATCTTTGAGAAATTTACAATTTATCATTGTACCTGGAATAATTATAGGCATAATAGGTGGAATTATCCTATTTTTTGTTGCATATAATTACTACCCTCAAAAGAATGTGAATATCAATTTAAACGGCAATTGCTATGAATTTTTGGATGGAGCTTACCAAAAGTACCAAGATCTAGTGTCTATTAGGGAAAGGGAATTGTTAAAGATGCAGATAGCAGCCATAGGAGAATCACACATTCTTGTTCCAATTACTTTCAGCGGCTCAAGTGTTAATGTAGACCGCATAATAGATGACTTTGACATTAATGTGACAGACATACAGACATTAGGCGACGAAAATATACGAGTCGATAAGATGATCGTAAAGGGTGTTGTCAGTAACGAGATTCTTGAGCAAATATTGAAAAATATTTCTGAAAATAATACTGATAGTAGTTTGGACTCTATGCCCAAAATTGGTATCCTACCCAATAGCGGCATTTCCGCCTCCGAGAGTGCAAACATTAGCAACAATATAGATCAATTTATGACTAAGGGGATAAAGGAGATCATGCTAGATAAGAACGGTGTAAAGGAAACAGGATGCAGAAGTACTATGATCTATAATGATTAACGAATTCTATGATATATGTGACTGCGATTATTCCTGTAGTCATAAAAGTCCAACTCTGTTCAATTCAAGAGATTATACGTAGTCATAGGATTTGCTAATATAGGAGCAAAATGTTAGGGTAAATAATAGGTGCTCAACTAAAAAAAAATTATTTGGGATTGGAATCTAAGAAGCCAGCGGAATCATCTAACACCTTGTTAATATCAGCTATATTCTGTTTTATTTCATCTATAGATGCATTTCCATCGATTTGTTCACGGAGCTTTTCCCTAAGTAATGCTTCACCCCTGTCGGATAATTCTTTCCCAATTGATGCTTCAATGTACTCAAAATTGTCCAAGTATGCGATGGTTGTCAATTCTTTGGCTTTGATTTTATCATTTGATTCATATGCCGTAATTACTTCATTTAGTAACCCTCTAATTGTATCGATGTAGTCCTGGGATGTTTGACTGCTACTGACATCTGAAGTCGTTGAGTTATCGTTTGGGCTCAATCCAATGTTCATTTTCTGAATTATTTGATCAATAACTGCGGGTTCTTTAAGGCTCTGGACCGAGTCTGTCAAATTTGAAAAATCAGATAACAGTTTAGTAACTGATTGAGTATCATTCGAAATGTTCTGCGTATTATTAAATAAAGTATATGCTCTATCCATAAATGCCGAACCATCCTGATATTCCAATTCCAATATTATATTACCTCCTGCAACTCCTTCTTTGTATTCAGAACCGGATATTGTTAATAGATCTTTTATTACACTAACATTGTGTTCGGTAGTACTTAAGACGGTTGCGGGTATGACTGTGGCGACTACCTCATTAGACAATTCAATTGAAGATTTGCTTTTGTTATCAAATTCGTCAACTGTACTATTACCCGGAGAAGCCAAGGCTGACAATTGATATAAATCCTTAAAATATGTATCATTTAGATTACTATCAGCTGTAGATAATGGAATAGTTACAAGTGTCAATACTTCTTCAATAGGATGAAGTGCATGACCCAACGTTAATGTATTGTTATTAAAGAATTTGTTATACTCAGCCTTTTCTAAATGAGCAATAATTTGTTCAATATTAGAATGGAACCCAGTATAATCCATCTGGTTCTGTTGTTGTGTACCATTGATCTGAGCCACTACCTGATTGGATAAGGCGAAACCAAGTATCGAGGTGGTAACTACTGCGGTAATTAATACCAAGATCAAATCAGTGCGCTTGCAAAAATTCATAAAGAGAACATGTTTTGTAATATATTTATATTATTATTCAATTATCAAAATAGAAAATTAAAAGACTGGTTTTGTTTCTCCTCAAATTAAATACACAAGTATTGTCACAAATATCAATATCATCTATAAAATTAATTTATCTGATAAATTTAGATGGAATTTATAACTGAACGTTCCAAATTTTGATCTGAATAACAAACCCGTTTAACTAA
Source organism: Candidatus Nitrosopumilus sp. (assembly GCA_013694585.1). GTDB lineage: Archaea > Thermoproteota > Nitrososphaeria > Nitrososphaerales > Nitrososphaeraceae > Nitrosocosmicus. The sequence continues at coordinate 19,111 of JACDCB010000022.1, forward strand.
TCAATCGGAATCTTCAACAACTAAACTGTTTTTTAGCTTATATATCTATAGGGTGATTGCATGGTATTACAAAAGTATTCTATTAGAAATGTGAACTATTCGATATGCATCAATATATTGTCTTTACGATCTTTTATTCGCATTAGCTTCTAAATATCAAACCTTTTTAGAATTATAGTTCTAATATAGTTGGAAATGTCGGGAGAAAAAATGACAACCATAGAGAACGTGCTGGTACTTCAAGGTGGTGGGTCACTTGGGGCTTTTGGATGTGGAGTATATAAAGCACTAGTAAAAAATCAACTTCATTTGGATTTGATTGCAGGGACCTCAATTGGAGGAATAAATGCAGCCATTATAACAGGTAGCCGAAATAAAGATAAGACAGATGAGATATTAGAAGATTTCTGGATCGAGCTTTCTGAAAGTTTTGTTAAAAATGATAAATTTTACAGTTTTTTGAGTTCAAACCTAATGAAGCAGTTTTATGAAAATTTTAACTATCCGCTTCCTCAGATAGACGCGATTAGTAATTATTTAAAAATAAAGAAGGAACAACAGATTAAAATCAAGCAACTTGAATCTTTCTATAGCTCTGCTGTTTTTGGGAATGAAAAATTCTTCAAACCTAGATGGTTCCCAGAATATGCATTTTCAGATCCTGAATACTTCGCACCAATGAAATGGACATACCTTTATGATCATCAACCATTGATTAAAACTTTGGACAGATATATTGACTATAACAAGTTAAAGCCAGGTGCAAACGGTAATCCTCGCCTAATATTGACTGCAGTTAGTGTTCTGGATTCTAAAGCGCTAATATTTGATAGTTTCAAGCAACAAATAGAGCCAAAGCACATTTTAGCAACATCTGCATACCCACTTTACAATTTTCCATGGATAGAAGTTGACAAAGGAGTTTATGCCTGGGATGGAGGCCTTTTGAGTAACACGCCACTTAGGGAAGTGCTGGACGCATCACCAGTTAGGGACAAGAAAATATTCCTAGTAGAAAATTATCCAAAGGAGGTTGACGCATTACCGAGTAATTTGGCCGAAGTATACCACAGAGCCAGAGACATTATTTTTTCAGATAAAACTGAACATAACATAAAAATGTCACGAGTAATTACACGATATTTAGATTTTATTGAAGATCTATATCATATTATTGAGGGCAATACAGATAAATTACAATTAGATGAGAGCATTTTAAGGAAAATTCGTCGAAAATATGAAAAATATCATAAGGATCATGGGGCTGAAATAAAAGACATTTACTATATTTCACGGGGTGAAAAGGATCCTCATATCTATGAAAATGCCGATTTCTCACCTGATACCATCAAGGAATCAATAAAAGCAGGAGAGGAGAAAGCCAATAAGGTCATACAAGAACATAAGAAGGAGTAAATATTGAAAGCGATATGTATCATAGAAGGATTATTTGATTTTAAAAGAGACCAGTAAGATAATTAGACCAGGAACAACTCAAAAGCCAGTTTCATTACCTCAAGAGAGGTCCAGATCCAATATAGTGTTTACGGGGTCGTTTTCCTATAGATGAGAAGCGTTTGATAGAAATAATGTAGCATTTTCAAAATCGATAACCAAGACCGTTGTTTTTTATCGTTACTCCAACTAATCCCATTTTTTGATTATCATACTTAACCTGACAAAAACATGGTATCTATCCATCAGCGCCTGAATTATCTGATAATATTTGATTTATTAATAAGACAATTATTATAAAAAAATTTAATTTTCACGCCCCCACTAGATGCAATTTCAATAAATCAAATAGCCGACGGGGTACGGTTATAATATCCAAGATTATTCTTGTCTCTTGACCCAAGTAAGAACTGCATTGATAAAAAAATGAAAACTGGAAGAGATGAATAATATTTATGAGAAATAAGAGACTAGATTAGACAAGAATTGTGTAGAACTAGATTACATTATTAGGTATTCTGTTCGCGTCTTACCCAGCACTAGACCTTTCTAAACAAAATCTCATCACCGAGTATTTGGAATAGATACGTTATTCTATCGAATAACACTGTCCCCATTACTGACTATGATATTTGAATATGAATAATTGGGTAAAAAGTATTTGAGTTTGTTGATTGGCACGTCTTAACAAATATACCTCACCATTGATAATATCCTGATAATCCCTAATGTGTATCAATTTATCTAATACAAAAATAGACAAAGTATTACCAATAACAGTATCCTTATTTTTCTTTTATAGGCTTACACGTGTCAGCAATATATTATTACGAAATGGATTCGTCAAAGCATTTGATAGCCTCTTCGAATTCATTCATATGATATAAAGAATTTCCTTTCATATACCATGAATTAAAGCCCTTCTTTGAAGAAAGATCCAGTGACCTATCAAAGTATTTGATAGCTTCCGCATATGATTTCTTTCTATATAATTTTAATCCCATAGAATACCATTCATCTACAATGCCACATTCTTCTGACATAACCACTAATATATTCAATACCGTTTCTATTAAAGCTTTTGTTGGCTCTTGGGTATGTTTTACTTCTCCTGCATTTTGATAGCAAGACCCTGCATACTTCCTAAACCGTATGGTGAAAAGAGGAATTGGTAGTGGCAGTCAATACATAGAAAAACCAAGCTAAAACTACATAATGACAGGATTAGGATTATTAAGCTTACAAAGATAAATAATAATCAAAATAGGCTTGTAAGAATTTAAAAAATGATGCATGACCCATATCCCCTTTCCATATTTATCAATCAAAGTCCTAGCGTTTGAAAAATGATTTACGGTGCATCCTACGCTTTGAAATCAATAGTCCTAATGTGCACGGGGACTCTATCTCCCAAATATATTATGCTTCCAATCAATTAAATTTGCATAAAAATCTTATTTCGGTATACATATTAGTGCTTAAGAAATATCAGAATATCAAAACCAATAACCTGTTAAGAAATGATATAATTGCGTTAATAAGAGTCACAGTCATTTTACTAACAAATTATATCATATGCGTCAGTAACTATCCTTTGATAGATTGAATTGTTCAGATCAATTCTGTAATAATCTAGTTTATCAGGATCATACTTTTGTACTATTTCAATGATTTCGCTTTTCTTCTTGCGTTGTATTATTACGTCCCTATGAGCATAACCTGTAACATAACTATACTGATTTTTAATGGCTTCACTCAAAAATTTTATGCGTAAGTAATGACCACCAGTTCCTCCCCAATAACCTTCAAGAATGCTAACCCCCTCCAGATATGCTGTGTTAATTAACCCTTTATTCACATCGACAGTACCTGGGCGCAATTCATAATTTTCTAATGGACCGCCTTTTGCATAACCTATTATCTTACCATTGCTGTTGTTCATCCTCAATGTTATCAGGATAGATGATTCATCGGAGATTGTTTTTCTGAAGTAATCCTCGCTTTGCTGCATTAATGTAGATACCCGGCTGTTAATGTCTAAAAGGACATTCACTGTATTCTCATTCATTTTGCTGTCAAGTTCCTCAGTAACAAAAATCAATTTTGTACCTTTCTTGGATTCTTTTAATCCTAGTTCTTTATTCCACGATTCTTTAAAGTATGCTACGTTATCATAAAAATTTTTTCTAAATTCAGAAGGGACATTCAACATAATAAAATCAAACATCTCCTTTTCTTCTACCATTAAGTAATCAAAATACTTCACAGAGTTCTTATTAATCACAGAAGGATGCCATCCCAACGCATGAGCATTCCGTCTAGCAATATCTCTTGCATGTTCATGATTTTCCAATGCGTACCCGGCAATACGCTCAGATACCGATAGAAACCAACCTAAATATCTATAACGCTCCCTTGTCTCTAAATCATGCTGGGAAATTCCAGCCTCATCGAATAATTCATTAATTTTCGATGTTGCATATTGCTCAGTTTCTCCCTTGAATGGATAAGCTGTCCTGTGAATTAGTATCATTACCAAATCTATATCGAGATTTGCATTTGTAATGAATTCTCTAATTTTAGGATCATTTCTAATGAAAAATTCGACGGAATCCTCGTTAGGTTTATCAAATTCCTTAAGGGGATCATAGTCGTGAAATAGCGCAGCTACAAATAAATAAGTAGTTTCTTTCTGAGATATTTCGAAATCTTTTACTGTGTTAATCCCGGATATCGATAATAGCGTAAAGTAAACTGATTCAAGTTCGTGTTGTATATTATGATAACCGTAATAATTATTACCCAATCCCTTCTTTGAAAATTCCGATATGGTGTGACGTAGTATATTTTTTACCCATTTATCCTCTAGGCCCAAGGATCTTCCCAAGTCTATAATATTATTCTTGAGGTTTGATTCAGTGGTATGACCTTTGTGATATTGTAGCCACCAAGGAATTAATTTTATTCTATTATAGAATTCAAAGCCGATTAAGGTGAATCTATCTGGCAAATTAGCAGCTGACATGCAATTAGTATTGTTTAGATCATCCTTTTCACTATCAGATTTAAATATTGATGATCTAACCACAATTGTAGAAATAGAAATCCTCGATATAAAATTTGCTTTTCCACATGCTCATAATGATATTTGATCAAATAAATTGTGATTTTTAGTGTAAAATATAAAATATTTGAATCATAAGTGTATATTTCGATATTAACTAAACAGTTCCTCCTAGCAATTAGCCCATAAGAATGATAAAAGCCAAGCTTACTCTATCCGTGGAGAAATCAATATTCAGATTGATTAATAGTATTTTATGATAATTCTATCACGTGTAACCAAAAAAGTATATCAAATTTACCCGACTTTCAAATTGGACTGACAAGGAGAAAAAGTAAACAATCGATAAATAATGTAATCAAATAGATTATTCGTGGTCTGAACAATTCTAAGATTCTCTGTATGTTTTCATAGAATATCGTCGGCCACCGTAATGGAATTAAAACCTAGATCAGATATTTGGTTAGCTCCAAAATCAGTGATTGTTGTGATTATCATTTAAATATGCGGCAAAGTCTTGGCATCTTTGATCATTAATATTTTAAGATTTTTCATATATCGTCATTAAATGTCGCTATAAACCACCGGATTCCAAACGGATCCATTACTTTAGCCACTTTGTCTTCTCTGTACTTGTATGTAGGCGCTTCAAGTGATGTACAGCTGCTTTCAGGGCTCGATCGTAGATAGCGTCGACATCCCTAACATAAACCCATAATGAAGATGAATATAGATGGCTAATTTGATGATTTTCCTCCATCATAATACAAGTATCCCCTATTCTGACTTCTGCGTACATTCCATTCTCTTCCTTAATTTGCTTGACAAGAACTGCATTAAAGACCGTTTGTGAAAATCCTATAAATTCTAATACATTTCCAATTACCAAATACTGATTTACTGAATGGTAACCTGAGGGAAACGAGTTTCCCTCTGCCATGGAATTGTCATAAAATTAACCAATTATTTTAGCCTATCGGCTCAAAGCAGATCACCGATGATTCTAATGTGGCAAAACACTCGTATAACCATAATAAATTTATGGTACACATATTTGACAATATTACTTTTTACTTTGCTAAATTTTCCTTGACGAAACTAACGTATAGTCAAACTTATTACTAGTCTTTGCAATAGTGCTCTTATCCTTATCGTGATAACAATGGAATATTCGCTCTTACTTTCAAATGTATTAAATTTTTTGTTGTCAAATCTATTTTAACTCAAGGGTCTGAGTGCAAACGTATTACCATTCGGTTGATTTACACGGCCCCAAAAACCAAATACTAGTGATTGAATAATTTTTGTCACAAAATATTAATGGGGTTGTATGGTAAAAATTGAAAAAATCGCCATATTTATTAGAATTATTTACAACAATTTGGTATTAACCAAATAAGTAGAAAGTATAATGAAAAAAGCCTAATATAACCTTCCTCTTAGCACAATTATTGGACCTTAGGATGATTAATCCGTTACGTGAACCACTTGGCAATAGCAAGCTTTCGATTGTTATGGGAATATCGATAATAGTTATAGTAATCATTGATTTATTAATGACCCGCCAATTATTGGACTATAACCACATAACTGGAAATATTATGTTCATCCTGACCATAGTCATCTGTTATGGAATTGGGTCTGTTGTTCTTCTGGGTTTTGCTCATAAGGTAAGTAGGGAACTGAGGAACAAATCACACCTAAGCCATCTAATGCACTGGACTGTAATTATGGTGCAGTTCGGAATGTTAATAACTTTGATATTCATGCTATTTTTCGGTAATCCTGGATATATTTTATCCAGGTCGATATTCGCTATTAGTTCGTTGCTCGCCACGGCGATCATGATAGTGATAACTTTTAAATTTTTTTCATGGTACAGGGCTAGCAAGTATAAAAATCCCATAGTTTTATTCTATGCTCTTGCTGCATTGACCCTTGCCTGTTCTATTTTTGAAGATGCTAGTACAAAATTACTAATGGTCCAAATCATTTATGAGGAGCCGGCACTAGATAACCAAATTACAGGATCTTCGTTTCAATACAAAGGATCAGATAAATACGATGGACAAGTTGTTTTTGTCGAATCGAATACAGATGGCACTGCTCTCTTTGTAATTCCACAAACATACCTGGATTTATACAACTATCTGAACTCTATAATTCTACCAGGAGGATTTGTTTTCAGATGGATAGCCTCTTCAATGCTATTGAGGAATGTTTATAAGAAAATTGGCACTCTTCCAATATCCCTTTGGATCATTATATCTTTACCACTTGTACTCTATTTGATTGGTAAGATGCCGGGCTTCTTTTCAGGTGAAAGTCTTTCCGGGATTGACGAAGCATACCGATACTATTTTCGGGTATTATTTAGGGTAGGAACGATAGCTGGAAACATACTATTTGGTCTAGCGTTCTTTGTGGTTGCGAAAAAATTGAAATCGTCAAAAGTTAGAGATTATCTCGTCTTAGCTGGTCTTGGTGACACCATAGTTGGAATTTCTCTATCAACTTCAGCCATAGAGCCAACTTTCGGCGTTGCTGCTCATTCATTAGTTCTGCTTTCTACATATCTATTTACACTTGGCCTTTATTCGTCAGCTATTAGAGTTTCGCAGGAAATGAAGCTACGACAATCGATAAGAGATTCAGCCATTGAAGAATCCAAACTTCTAGTTGGCATCGGTTCAGCACAGATAGCTCAAGAAATAGAAAAGAAGGTCTTTGCAGTAGTCGAAAAGGAAAAAGCAGAATTGACCAGAGACACAGGATTGCAACCGACCTTCACAGACCTAGATACAAAGGAGTATTTGAATTCTGTACTCAAAGAGATAAAAATAATTCATAATATTGAAGATATTATTTCAAAGAGTAGAGATATCTTACTTGACTCTAGGGATTTTATTTTATGTACTAGACCTTCTGGATTAAGATTAGCTTATAATAATTATTTTGAAATTTACCAGCAAATTTGCCGAGCTGAAAAAATTGGAGCACACAATGGAATCAAGATTGTAACATCTATTACAGATAGTAACGATATTGAGATAGTGAATAAGTTTTTAGTATTGGGCATAAGTATCAGGCATGTAAAAAATCTTCCCCCCATCAGCTTTGCTGCTTCAGAAAAGGAAATGATAGCTACGATACAAAAAACGGAAGGCGGTCAACTCATTCAAAATCTTCTTACAACCAATGAGACCGCATACATCGAACATTTTAGTTCAATCTTTAATGAATTATGGAAAAACGGGATTGACTCTAGAAATAGGATTAATGATATCGAAACCGGCACAGACAATGAAGGGATAGAAATAATTCAAAATCCTGAAACTTTTGAGAGAATACTCCACGGTCTCATCATATCAGCTAAGGAAGAGATCGTAGGAATTTTTTCAACACCAAATGCTTTTAGACGTTCAAAGTTTGCCGGATCGCTTAAATTGATTAGAGAAAGACTTGAGACTACCAACTTAAATGTCAGAATTCTGGTCCCAGAAGACGAATTGATTTATCAAACTATAAACGAACTCGAAGATCAAGGTATATCAAACAGAATCGAAATTAGGCTAATAGAGCCAAGCATGCAAACCAAAGTGTCTATAGTAGTAATAGACAAGAAATACTCACTTGCAGTAGAATTAAAAGATGATTCTAAGAATACCATATCGGAGGCAATTGGATTAGTAACGTATTCTAATAGTAAATCAACGGTATTATCCTATTATTCGATTTTTGAAAGCTTATGGAAACAAGCAGAGTTATACAAACAGTTACAGTTACACGAGAGAATGCACAAGGAATTTATCAATACTGCTGCCCATGAATTAAGAACACCTATTCAACCAATCCTTGGTGCCGTAGATATTCTCAGAAATAACGCAAGTAGTATTAGGGAAAAGGAGCTCATTGAAATTGTTAGTCGTAATGCTAGAAGGTTAAAAAAACTTGCGGAGGACATACTGGATGTAACCAAAATGGAAGGATACACCCTAAACTTAAATAAGGAAATATTTAGAATTAGAGACATCATACTTGATAATATTCACAATTATGAAGCAAATTTTGAAAAAAGCAAAATGGAATTTAAATTTAATGAAGTGGACGAAGTACAAATTTTTGCAGACAAGAGCGGGATTAGTCGGGTTATTTCTAATTTGATCAACAATTCGATGAAGTTTTTGCCAAGCACGGGTGGGTTCATTTCGATTACCGTCAAACAAACGAAGACGGCAATGGATAACAAGATCGGGAATATGGTACAGGTAAGCATAACGGATAACGGGAGTGGAATAGATAATGAAATACTTCCTAAGCTATTTACAAAGTTTGTGACAAAATCATTTCACGGCATTGGTCTTGGATTGTTTATTTCAAAGAGTATCGTAGAGGCACATGGGGGTAAAATTTGGGCCGAGAATAACCGAGTTGGACAAGGTGCTACATTTTCATTTGTTTTACCCCTTGACAATACTGATCAGAACAACAAAACATATACACCGTAGGGCTAACAGCATGACTAGAAAGAAAATACTGATAGTAGATGACGAATATGACATCACTTTTGTCTTTAAAATTATATTAGAGGAAAAAGACTTTGTCACAGATGTTTATAACGACCCCGTTGTTGCGTTATCCAAATATAAACCATACTACTATGATTTAGTAATGATTGATCTAAAGTTACCAGGAATAACCGGTTTTGAATTATACAATCAACTGAGGAGGATTGATAATAAAACCAAAGTATGCTTTTTGACATCTAGTGAACAATTTCACCAACAGTATCGTAGTAATGAATTCCAAGATTTTGACCCAGATCTTTTCATTCAAAAGCCAGTTGAGAATGAAGTATTGATCAATAAAATCATTAAAATTATGGAAAAGTGAGCCGTTGATGATATTATCAGTTTAAATTTATCGAGTAGTCCGCAAATTTTTTAACTACTTAAATATCGCGATCATCTTTTCTCATTTTCTTGTTCATATTATTTTCCTACTGATCTTTTCCATAATATGCAATGTAAACTATTTTTCCCTTCATTTACATTATGAAATATTTCAGTAGATATAGAGTTTTTCCCAAATGATAACAATCTTACGCATTATTACCATATTATATACCGTGAAAACATTGACAATGAAGAGTTCCAAGGTAGATCTAGCTTTAACCCCGGCTCAACTAAAGGTGTAGAACTAAACGAGAATTCAGACCATGTAAATAAAATCAAGCATAAAATTAGAGATATATTGATAAAAAATTCAATAAGTGACTATGTTGTGACTTTAGACAGAAATGCCACCAATACGATCTTAGTGATGCAGCGAACAAAAGCGGAATCCATGGGAAATTTTCATTGTAGGCATTGTGGCATGGAATTTAATGACGAAATCCAGCTCATTAATCATTTACGAATACATTTTTTCATTTAATATTCACTAAATCATTGAATTACGTTGTAAAGAGGTATGCGTAGCGTTTGATGCTTAGTAAACAAAGTTTTTAAAGAAATTTTCAGATAATTCTTTATAAACATATATGGCTCAGGTTTCAACAAAAAAAGAATGAATGAGTAACAAATATTGCATGATTCGGTACCTGACATCATGATGGTACAAGGACATTCATTCTGTTCCTTCTAGCAGACAATATCTGAATTACATTTTATTATAGGATAATAGAATATGCGGGTAAATTAAAAAAAAACTACCTCCATATCCTGCAAGATTCATGAGTGAAAATAAGATTAAGAAATTGAAAACTGCGGACATAATGAGCTTAGTTTTGATATAAAGTTAATTTCGCCCGGGTTGCTTCCCCAACTTGGGACCAACAAGAATACCCGTTTGATTTAGCAGTTCACCAAAAAGAATCTTTGAACCAGATTATAACACGCTACCCGAATTATAAATTAGCTGCACAAACCCGTCCATCATTAGCACAGGTCAACGAATTGGAGATACTAGCGAAGATAGAGAATACGTCAAAATAACAAGGCTAAACTGTAAAGTAGTAATTCTTAATCTCTTTTAGATTCAATTGACTTTATTGATTACTTATCCCTTTGGAAATAGATCTCCTATGAATTCATAAAATGTAAGCTCAATTAAATACATCGCGTTTGACATCTCGATTACGCTATCCCATAAATATTGTTTACATTCTATGGAATTCACATCAACAAACAAATACTTCTCCACGCTGATCACGGAATTTTCAATTTTACAGAGTAACCTAATTGGCGAAAGTATCTTGTGCAACCGGATAAAAAGATCATTCTGAACTTCCTCCTTAAGATGTTCAAAGTCGCTTCTATCTTTTGGATTAAATGCGACACTCATACGAAGTAAGAACCCCTCCTTAAGATCAGAGTCTGAAACTATTTCAAAAAATTTTATATCCTGGTTTGGGGGAAATACCTTGGCATAATACTCAGATGTATTGGTTCTCAGTTTCTCCTCCTTTATAGAATAACCGTAATCCTTTAACCATTGAAGAATCGTAGTGTAAACATGATCCTTGTTACTATCAGTCAATATGTTCTGTTGTAAGATCAAATATTTAAAGAGATTGAATCTCTCATTACCAATCAGAAAAGTCGTTGTGTTAATTTAAATGTCTTTATGCATCATCGGGAAATTATGAGAATTATTTGTTATAAGAAAGAAGGACTGACTGAATTAGTAATAACCCTAATGAGAAGCCTCTACTCTTGCGTTTTAATCAACAATCGAAGGCTCGTGACCTTCAACTGGGTCTCTATAATAGGAGTTGGAATATGTGATAATATAAATTACAAGTCTAAATCAATATTTCTTAAAATGGTATAATAATCGATAGATCATACAGGTAGCCTAAATGATTGATGGGCATTCTCCTAGCAGATATCGATATTACCATATGTTCATAACCTTCCTAATCAATCAGATTGTTAATTTTATAATAAACTATAAATAATATAAAAAAATAGATAGAAAACTGTTCCAAAATATTCTCTAAATATGGAATAAATTAAACAGGAGATGTAGTATTTGTAATATCAATAGTTATGTTACCATATGGTGTCGTTACGTTGGTTGTTCCGGCCAAGGATAACTCTCGTTAATAAATGTCGAAGATAAATCAGAAGTGGGTTGTTGTGCTTCAACTGGAACAATTGTTATCAATAGCAAGGACGCAATTGCTATTTTGCTCAAGGTTTCTATCAAAATAATTGTATTCATTGCACTTTTTATGAACCTTATATGAAATAATGCAGATCATAAATATGACTATAATTTCATTAGAGTACGTATACAAGATATACAGGAGATTTTGATTATCCAGTAATGAATTTTTAATACATCAAGCAGTTTAAGATTGGCGGCCGCGCTAACCACGATTTGACAGTTAACGAAGCTTGTATTCTCTTAGAAGGAATAATTCATATAGACATTCCTTCATCCTTGCAAAAGTTATGATAATCACATCTTGATATGCAAAATTGGTCTAAAGATTGCAGGTATTGAAATGATTTCTTAGTCAATCTTATCCCGTTTGAATATAAAATGTACTTTTGATGCTTTACTAGATTAATAAACAGATTATGAGCATCATAAGAGAAAAGAGAAACCACTCCGCCATGGAAAGGTCTTTTACAATAAAAAAGAATGAATGAATGAGTAACAAATATTGCATGATTCGGTACCTGACATCATGATGGTACAAGGACATTCATTCTGTTCCTTCTAGCAGACAATATCTGAATTACATTTTATTATAGGATAATAGAATATACGGGTAAATTAAAAAAAAACTACCTCCATATCCTGCAAGATTCATGAGTGAAAATGAAACCAAATGCGTTTCTAATTTCGATTTTAAAGAGAGAACAAGAAACTTGAGATAAAAGCATCTAGATTCAGTTGGAGTTTGTTGCAGATTCGCTGATATTTTTTTAATTATTCATTCTAACGGTCATAGTTTATAATTAACTTAGAATTTAACGATCATACCATAAAATGGCAAAATTAAATCACAAATCAGGAAGATGGTTAATTATAGTTGGATTCATATTGATAATTATGGGTATTATATTTCAATTACAAAGCATTTCAATGGTTGGACCTTCATCTTCATTTATGTATGCAAATCCAGATTGGACATTTAATGGCCTTATCGTGATAGGGGTAGGGGGGAGTGTTCTAATATTTGGACTGTATGTGACAACAAGAAAGTATAAAAATCCCTCAATTTCTTAAAGATGTTTTATTTACATAAAGTTCTAAATTTTGATTTATGTGACTAAATTGAAGTTATTATGTTTAAAGTCAATTCTTAGTTAGGTATAAAGTTAAAATTTTGATTCTCTGTTGATCGTTACTAAACAATTCTAAAAATTGAGATGTGTAATTAAGCGGTATTTCTTCAATTATTTTACCAACAAAAAACCCTAAATCGGCAAACGTAGCAATAATCCACTCTTTCCAATTTTTATAATCATCATATATAACCGGTGAAAATAGCGCGTCCGTAAATTCAGTTATCAACAATAGATGACCTTTTCTCTTAATTTTACGTAATATGGTCCTGTATATTGGTTTCCAAAACGTCTCATTTTCACGATCAATATATCTTGGATGTGGTAGTATTGATAAGATTTCATTCGCTGAATAATCCGGTAATTCGTTAATTACATCCTCGAATGGACTATTTACAAATAATAAATTATGCTTTTCATTCGGTAGTAGGAGACAAGATTTCCTATACTGAAAAACATCTAATTCTATTCCAAGATAAAAACTATTCGCTTCTATTTCCTTGTTCGATAATCTATGTAGCAATCTTCCATCGCCACAACCTAATTCAACTATCAGGTTATCATACTTGGTCAAAAATGATATGTCCATGCCAAGCTCCATTTGATCAAGAAATTCGTCAGATTTAAGTAATTTCATTCACCATTTTTGGAATGTTTGTCTGTCACGACTAGCTGATTCATCCAGTTATTTTAGCAGTAAAGTGATGATATCGATCAGGCTGAATTTGAATGCACAAGCTAGGATTATTTACAATAAAAGTTGAAAGGAAAAGAAAAGTAAATTCATTACTAGGTTTAATGTAAACCATGGATCGTGATTTTAATAATCAAGTTGTCTTGATTACTGGTGGCACAGGTGCATTAGGCTCTAAAGTATCGGAAACGTTTCTTGATTTTTCTCCAAAGGCAATTATTATAACATTTAGATCTGAAACCGAAATGCAAGAATTGAAGGCAAAAATACTTGACAGAAGGAATAAAGAACAAAAAGAAAATCATCATACACTAATTGAATTCATGAAGGCTGATATTACTCATGAGGACGAGGTTAAAACACTAATCTCGAATATACTGGAGAAGTTTGGTCAAGTCCACGTTTTAGCAAATGTAGTTGGGGGGTATATTGGTGGCAAAAGTGTAAGCGAAACAAGTGAAGAAGAATGGGATAAAATGATGTTGATCAATCTAAAATCGGCATTCCTTATAAGTAAACATGTTTTGGCCTCTATGAAAAAGAAGCAGTTTGGAAAGATTGTTCATGTATCTTCTGCGACAGGCGCAAAAGCAAACGGTAATGATTCTGCGTATGCAGCATCGAAGGCAGGCTTAATAAGATTGGTTGAATCTATGGCAGAGGAAGTAAGGGGTCTAAATATAAATATCAATTGCATCCTTCCCACCATAATAGATACAGAATCAAATAGGGCAGCTATGCCTAAGTCCAATTTTTCAACATGGATACCACCTGAGGAATTGGCTAAGGTGATTTGCTTCTTATGTTCGGAAGACTTTCAAGTTATTAATGGGGTGGCTCTCCCAACGAGGAGAACATCATGAGGCTTGTAAAATCTTTTTTGATTTAATGAGAAAGGGCCATCACAGGTTTTCTTATTGTTAGCGGGCAAAATTTAATCCAGTTTCAACCGGGTATATAAAATTGAGGATAATTATGATGAAAATCTATGTAAAGACATTGAGCGTCGGTCGATCTGTAACTACGATAAATAAAATTTTAAAATTTGATTGAATTTTACTTAAAATGGTCAACATCAATGCACAAAGATTTCATTGAGAACCCTACGAGATAATCATGTAAGTATGCTTATCATTTGAATTTAGAAACCCAATTGGAGGATTTATTTAATGAAAAGCATACTATACCTAATTGTCGAAATTGAAATCAACCCAAGATCTTAAGGATGATCATATTACCATAAGAAGAATCAAAGATGTTGCTTTAAAGTGCTCAAAGAGGTTGTATGAAAGCAAATATGTTCCTATAGAAGATATAGAAATTATTTCAGTCGTAATAGAGGAGTTTGTTGATCATTTTCACCACGGAAAAGAAGAAACAGCTTACTTTCCTGAAACTAAAGAAAAGGGAGAATTTTCAGAAGACATTCGGAAATTTCTGATTGAGCATGAATTTGGAAGGAGAATTGCCATTATGCTCAGGAAGGCAGTAATATCCTGGAAATCAAAAAGCAAGGAGGCCAATCATGATAAAGAACAAACAAAACATCTCCTAGAGCCTATTGCAAGATTCTTAAAAGCATACGCCATCTTTATTGAGGACCATACTGGAAAAGAGGACAAATTCTTTGATAGCGTTGAAGAAGGCAAAATTATCTCAAAGGGCGAAGATGAATTGTTGTTAATGCATTACGAGTCATGTATGAATCAAGCAGGTGGGAAAATCAGAATAGAGCAAATGGTTAAATTAATAAATTATCTTGAGAATAAAGACTGGATGAAAGATTGACTCAGCCGACGTGAGGAACAATATTAAAGCTGAATTCAAAAATCCCAAAATTTTATCCCTGGTAAGCATTAGATGGATCTTACAGTGGATTTTTCGATTTTATTGACGTAAATTTCAGTCTTTTAAATGCAGTCTATCCCTGTTCCTCAAAACTGATTTATTCGCGAGAGAGAGAATAAGATGTGCTTACTTTATAAATGAAGAGATAAAGAAATGAGTTTTACCTAGAATCAAAAAAAGGGAGTTATCAGTTAAAGCTGAAATCTATTCCCACGGATCTCATAGTATCTTCCACATTGTTTAATATTCCATCTACACCCGAGCCTGAGGATCCTGAACGATCATCGCTGCTATCGTCAAAATTAAATCCAAAGTCAGAATCATCCATTCTGTTTGAGAAGATAGATCGGTCAATATTACTATCGTCGTCATCGTTGTTTCTACTACTACTACTGGTTGGTTCGTCATCGTTGTTTCTACTACTACTACTACT
>JACDCB010000052.1 GCA_013694585.1 Candidatus Nitrosopumilus sp.
ACCATTACCCAATCGACGGCACCGGATTCATTTTCTGAAAGTCCTGCAATTGGACCAAAAATAAATTGGTCATTTATTAATTGTGGAGGAATAGCATTTACAGGATTTGAAATAGATCCAATGTATATAAAACTAGAAACTAAAATAGCAGCAAATAATAATGTTAACGTTTTAAGATTCTGCATTGAATAATATGCACATTTGCCATTATTATCTTTTATGAATTTCTTATTATAGAATAACCTATAAAATTAAGTTTTTAAGAGGCTTTTCCACCATTTTAGACGGATTAGTTTGGACTAAAATACACGTCCCTAATAGATATACATAGCAATTCAATTCCCTAAAAAATATTTGATATCAGAGAATTTTAATACGCTATTATTGTTCCCCGATTGTAAAATACGCAAATAAATGATTAGACATATAAGTGTATGATTTTTTATAATTGGTGAGTTTTTTACAGCAATTAACTTTCTTGCTTGCTGTAATACTTGCAACTATATTCATAATTTCATCGGTTTTTAATCAAACAATGACCTATTACCGGATTCTAGAGAAGGCTAGAAAATTTGGAAAAAAACCAAAATTAGGAATAAGTCTGCTAGTTTTTAAAATTATATTATAGGGATATATAAATACATTATAGGTCATCCTCCAACGTGTCCAGGTATCTAGGATTAGAAATCAGAAACAGATGTATCAATAAGCCAAAACGCGACTAAATCACAATGAGTGGCAAAATATAGTTATCGCTGTTGCTGTTGCTGTTGCAATCTATAAAATTATTACTTAAGTATAATCAGCGTTTTGAATGTATTCGTAAAATTTACTAAAAGATTGTCTCCAAACATTGATATCCTAATAAAGTTACCAATATTGCATGAGTTTAGTTACTGGAATTATAATAACCATAATTGGCGTAATATTGTATGCGATTTCTAGCATGTTGCCTCCTGGTGCAACTACCATAGCAAGGATAGGAGGAATCATTCTAGCAATAATTGGAATAATAATAATAATATTGGCAGCTGTAGGGGTAGCTTTCTTCATAGCTCCGTTTTAATCACATTTATTCTGCTTATTTTTGTAATGCAGATTAAGATTTAGTGAATAGATTATCCCTTTCTTGTTGTTAATGAAGATGGCATCATCGTCTACCTAATACTTATCTGATACATCAGACTCAAAACAATGGTAAATTTAAGGAAAAACAAAATCCGTTTTGATCATTTGAATAATAGATAAAATAAGTATGCAGAAGGTCGGAACCAGCTACGAATCACATAAAACCGCAATTAAAGAGATGACTGGAAGGTAACTATTTTTTTTAGAATGATCGCCTTGATAATTTATAATTTTGAGATAAGGTATATCTAGAACATATAACAAACAATTATCATTATACCTCATGACCGATATAACATTTGACAAATCACGTATTCTATTTGAAAAAGCATCCAAAGTGATTCCAGGAGGGGTTAATAGTCCAGTTAGATATTTTCAACCATATCCATTTTTTGTTGAATCTGCCAATGGAAGTAGACTATTTACCAATGATGGTAATGTATTGATTGATTATTGCTTAGGTTACGGATCAGTTTTTCTAGGACATGGTAATCAACAAATAGGCTCTGAAATAAAGAGTCAGATAGACAAAGGAAATTTGTTTTGTGCGCCTACAGAAAAGGAAACTCAATTAGCGGAAATTTGTTCCAAAATAATTCCATGTGCCGAAATGGTAAGAATTATGAATACTGGAGCTGAGGCAACGATGCATGCTATTCGCTTAGCAAGAGCATTTACAAGAAAAACAAAGATAATAAAATTTGAGGGCGGGTATCATGGCGCTTTTGATTATGTCCTAAATAAAGCTGGTTCAGGGGCAGCCGAACAAGAATATTCTGACGGCATACTAACAGAGAGTGCCTCAAAAACTATTACCGTTCCATATAATGATATCGAGTCATTGCAATCGGTGATAGATAATGAACAAAATCACAATGACATAGCTTGTATAATAGTTGAACCCGTTATGGCTAATACCGGCCTTATTCTTCCTGAAAAAGATTATCTTAACAGTATTCGAAACCTAACTAAACAAAACAACATAGTTTTGATATTTGATGAAGTGGTAACCGGATTTAGATTAGCCTTAGGTGGAGCAAGCGAATTCTTTGGCATAAAACCAGATATTGCTACATTTGCCAAAACTTTGGGAAATGGATACCCTATCTCACTTATCGCAGGCAGGAGAGAAATATTATTGGGATTAGCTCCCAGTGGATCGGTATATCAAGCAAGTACATTCGCTGGAAATCCAATTTCAGTAACAGCTGCCCTGAAAACTTTAGAAATCTTAATTGACGAAAAGAATACCATCTATCCTAAAGTAGCCAGAACTTGTGACAAATTAGTTGAAGCAGTAAGAAACATGGTACAAGACAAGAAAATTGACACTATTGTAAATTCTATTGGTTCCATGTTTCAATTGTTTTTTTCTGATAAAATAATAAGAAACTATTATTCAGTAAAATCATCAAATACTAAGTTATTTATGGACATGTTTAGAATATTACTCACAAAAGGTGTATTTATTCCACCATCCCCATTTGAAACCTGTTTTATTTCAACTCAACATAACGAGGAGGATCTAGAAAAAACTTTAGATGCTTATGAAACTGCATTATCCAAGGTGAAAAATTATTAAGGAAATAGTTGTTGCTACTAGGGCTAGCAAACTAGCCACGCATCAAACTAATTTAGTCATTTCATCTTTGAGGGAAATTGAACCAGGCCTAAAGATTAGAATGGACAAAGTTACTACGAAAGGTGATAGAGATAGCAGACCATTTTATGTAATCAATCAAACTGGAGTATTTGAAAAAGAAGTGAATGAAAAAGTACTTCAGTACAAAGCTGATTTTGCAGTACATAGTTTTAAAGATCTTCATGCAGGCATATCGGAAAAGTTAGTAGTTGCATGTATTCCTAAAAGAGAAAGGCCTAACGATGTTTTCATAAACAGTATAAACAACAACAAGCTTCATCAGCTAGAAAAAGATTCCATAATAGGAACAAGTAGTATTAGAAGAGCCATACAAATCAGAATCAAGTATCCAAAATTAAGGGTCAAGTCAATTAGGGGCAATATAGAAACAAGAATAAACAAATCAAAAGAAAATCAATACTCTGGAATAATCTTAGCAGAAGCAGGAATTGAGAGATTAGGTATGAAAAATCAGATCACACAAAGACTAAGCATTCAGAGCTTTACACCAGTCCCGGGGCAAGGAGCTCTAGCAATTGTTTGTAGAAAAGATGACAAAGATCTGTTAAAAATGCTAAAGCGAATTGAACACAAGACCTCATATAAAGAAATCCAGGCTGAAAGATCCCTTACCGAAAGTATTGGAGCCGGTTGCACAGTTCCAATGGGAGCGTTAGCCACTTTAAAAAACAAGGATAGATTAATGACACTTTTTGCCGTAGTTTATTCGCTAGACGGAAGAAAATCAATCAAAGTAAAGAAACAATATAATGCTGCTTACCCACGAAAATTGGGTCAAATGGTGGCAGAAGTATTAATTTCAAAAGGAGCTAAAGAAATAACAAAAGAATGGAATAATACTAGTATGAATATCGATACACTAGATGAGTTGATAGAATGAAAAATAACGATAGCCTGGGCAAAGTTTACATTTGCGGAGCAGGTCCTGGTGATCCAAAATTATTAACGATAAAGGCATTTGAGTTGATAAAACAAGCTGATGTAATTTTATATGACAGACTGATAGGAGACGAAATTATAAAACTATTTCCAGATACATCAGAGAAAGTTTACGTCGGTAGAAATGTTGGAGATCCGACTACCCATCAAAATAAGACAAATGAATTGATGATAAAGTATGCAAAAATGGGGAGAAAGGTACTGAGACTCAAAGGCGGTGACCCTTTTATTTTTGGTAGAGGCGGAGAAGAAGCAGAGATTTTGGTAGAGAACAATATCTCATTTGAAATCATTCCGGGAATTACCTCTGGTATTGGGGCAGCTAATTATTCTGGTATACCACTCACACATAGAAAGTATGGCTCAGCTGTTGCATTCGTTACTGGTCATGAGGATCCAGATAAGAAAACTCCCGAAGTAAATTGGGATAAATTATTTGAAGCGGTTGACACCGTGGTAATCTATATGGGAACAGAAAAGTTAGAATTGATCATAAATAAAATAAAAGGAGGAAAAATTAATGATAAAACCCTAGTTGCAATAATCCAAAACGGTACCTTAAAGAATCAGA
>JACDCB010000142.1 GCA_013694585.1 Candidatus Nitrosopumilus sp.
ATGGCCTTGTCAGTTTCAGCCAATCCAATTAATGCTTTATTTAGCCTATTAGATAAAAAAAATATCGTAGAAAAAATATAACTGATTTTATCATTATCAAATTCTAATTTGGTAGAGGGGGGGGAAATAGTATCCAAACTTTTTCTCAACTCCTTGCTACATTGTTCTATACATTTAGGATCGCCTTTACAGTTTTGTAATTGTTGGGTCCATGATGCAAGACATTCTATTATTTCTGTCGAATAGTAGTCATAATAATATATGGTATTTATAGTACTTATAGTATAACTGATTTTGCTTATCAAGATCCAAGACTGTAGAATTGATTCATAATTGGATTAGGTAGGTCAATTAACAATTGTCGTTAATGAATAGATATGATCAAGTTATAAAAACAACTGTTTAAGCGATTCATATCGTTTGATATATTCTATTCCTTTTGGAGATATAACATAATGAGGAACATCATCATATTCACATTTTAATAAAAGGTTTTTATCAGTAACCAGCTGGATAAATTGATTTGATAATAACGACAATAATACGTGCTAGTTTGTTGTAATCCGATATTTAGTTAATGGGATTGGATAATGACTTAGATATAGTAGAGCATCGTACAAGGAATCATAATGAGTTTTGTATCCTTTTCCTTTTGATTTTTGATCTCTTGTTACCAGAGCCACGATTTACTTGGTCACAATAAAGATAGCTACAAACTTTAAAACCATAGAATAACATGAAACCCAAATATTGACATATAAAAATTTAACAATAAAATTATCAACTATTAATTGGACAACTAATAGGTAAGTAACATGAAACTGACATTGAAGAATGTTACACCTATAGTTACAGGTAGTAGTAAGAGAAACTTGGCAATTGAATTTAAAATATAAAGATTACAATTAACTGATAACATGATTTCATCTGGAATTGACACAAAACCCGTACCTATGGAGAACCATATCTCGGCATCATCGTTAGCTGGTTTATTAGCGATCTAATTTTTTAAAAGGTACAAATAATTAGAAAGCGTTTTTAATGTCGTATGTACTTTGTTATTAAAAAGATTCTTTTATAGAATCAATTCTAGTGTGCGGTGCTAGAATGCTCCTTTAATTCTTGTCGTGAGTTAAAAGTCTGTCCACATTTTTCACATGAGAATGTTGCCTCGACATTTGTCGAACTTTCGTCTGAATTTTTTCCACTATCTACTTCAAAATTGCTCATAGTATATACTGGACTGCAAATTATATTAAGATCTAATTTCTCATCAAAGCACGAGAGCCGGATTAATTATTACCAAAATTTTAGAGTAGCTTATGATAATTATCCTATGATAATTAACAATTAATTGATGATGTGTTTGTTTGACCCAATTAAGAATTGCCCTCGCTAAACTTCTAAATTGTCTCAGCAAAACTATCGAGACATGATTTAAATAAAATTTTTATATGTCAAAAAGAGCAATAGGATAATTTCTAACATATGTGAATTAATCATATAATTTTCATTGATCATGATGCCATAGGGAAGGAAAGATCGCAGAGTGAATGATGTGATATATGTGGACTGGTTGCTCGTAATAACGTTGAATTGGAAAATCATATTAAGCACGCTCACAAACAAGGTGACTGCCAATTCAGAGGACGTGTATTCTAAAGAGCAAAAAATTGATCCTTTCATAAAAACACAAGAATAGCAATTCTAGAAGAAGAGAAGATCCTATTTTTAGGTAAATCCCATATGTTTAATGGGTTACCTTTTTATCTTAAGTTGGTCATATAAAATATGGACGATTTCAACTTTGCAAACAAAGATGTTCAGTATTTGGCTGACCGGCTTCTCAATAAATTATATATAGAATCCAAAGGTGATGAATGGATATCAATACCAATTGTTCCTCTATATAATAAGATCCTTGAACAAACAACTGAACCCCCAGATGATTTATTAAAAAAACATGTGTTGCAATGTCTAGCAGGAGAGGGATTCATTGAGATCGATCATGCGCTTGAGGAAATTCACATAACATACGAGGGCAAAAGATACCTAAATAAGGTTCCGTCGCTATCGTAACCCCTCTGGTCGTGAAGATTTTACTCAGCTTAGCTTAGCTTAGATAACCTAATTTTCTATTATTGATTATATTAAATGGTTGAATAGATTATCATAGTTATGGTTTTCATTGAAGATAGAGAAGGTGTCTTTGATGCTTCAATAGATAAAGTGTGGAAATTAGTACAAGCACATATTAAAGAAGGATCAAAGATTCATCCAAGTGCAAAAAATGTTGTTACAGAAATGTTAAATGATAATACATTCATAAACAGTTGGAATGAAAAGATTAGTGGTCAAACTGTCAAAATAAAGGCAAAAGGAACAATGTTTTATCCTTTAGGTGTTGCATTTGAAATGATAGAAGGACCACTTGCAGGTTCTACTTATCTCATATACTATATACCAAGGCCAGATAATAAAACAGGTGTAGTATTAGTCGGAGAATTTAGGTCCACCTCAATCGATCCTACTGTTGGAGATGAGGAAAGGCTGCGTTCCATGGTGTTATCAACTTTTGAAAAAGTATTCTATGAGGATTGTGAATACCTTAAGAATATTCAATAAAAGATTCTCCATAGTAATAATTTACATGAGAGAAGAAAATGAAGTATCTGTATCCTTATAGATGTAAACGAAGATCTTGATAGCAAGGCATCCATCCACCGCCTTCTAAAAGATATGAAATGGAAAACGAGGTTGATGAAGTTATGAAAGCTGGCTCAATATGATAGTTTGTGGTTAAAACACCACAATCAGCTGATCATATTTTTGATAGCAGCATACTATTGTAAAATTGTGAGGATATAGTTTATCAGCCCTTCTTACAATATGAATTGAATTAGTTGAGTTAGTCCAATGATAATATTGAAATATCCTATAGTCAGAAATATGCTGTGGATCTTACAATAAAATGTAAGCATTGTGGCTTTGAGCATACATCAAATCTGTATC
>JACDCB010000064.1 GCA_013694585.1 Candidatus Nitrosopumilus sp.
ACAAAGCTTTTGATAGTAAAGTACTAAACGAGAAGCATATATGTATTTGATTAACTTAAGCAATGATGAACTACTGATCATGTTTAAAATATGCTTGATATTCATGAAATAACTATTGAGGGCAATGATGTAATATTGCGTCCCCCCCTATTGGATGATTTAGATGGTTTATGCAGTGCAGCCGCTGACGGAGAAATCTGGAAAAACCCATACGCTTCATTCCCTACCATTGAAGAAATGTCCATATACCTACAGGATTTGATAAAACATGATAATACCACTTTACCTTTTATCATAGACGACAAGCATTTTAGATTAATAGTTGGGACAACTAGATTTTTTAATATTGATCACCAAAATTATAGAGTTGAAATAGGTCACACCTGGATAGCAGAATCTTATCGTAGGTCTGCTGTAAATACTGAAACAAAGTTTTTGATGTTACAATATGCATTTGAAAAACTAAACTGTATAGCCGTAGAAATAAGAGCTGATGCGCTAAATCAAGTATCAAGAAAAGCAATTGAAAGAATAGGTGCAAAGCAAGATGGAATTTTACGAAATCACAAAATAATGAGAAATGGAAGGATAAGGGATACTGCTTGTTATAGTATTATTAAAGAAGAATGGCCTGGAGTAAAGGAAAATTTGTCAGACAAGCTGAGAAACTAAGAACAGAACAGAATCGGCTTCAATATTATTAATAATTTCAAGGAAGTTATTTTGAGGACTTGAAAAACTCAGTTACTAACATTAAAAACAATTATACTATTTCCTTTAGAGCAAAGAAATAGGATCCAGTTATCTGTATAATTTATTGAATAAGCCACTACTAAAATTTGATTATCTTCTTATTACAAATATGATACAAATAGTCATGAATCGACTTTAACACATGCATAATGTACAGGAATTTAAGAAATAATTTCATATATTCCATTGCTATACTATTGACCTCTGACCCTCACCACATTTTATAAAAACTATTAGCAAACTGCCTTAACACAAACTTATTCTTTTAACTAAATCAGGCTGGGTCATAATTCATAACAAATAAAGCTAGTCTTATAGTCTATCATATTTTGATTGAAACAGATACTATCTACAAGACCAGCAACAAACAGTTCATCATCCATTCTAATTAGCATTTTGTATATGATAGGATTGATTGATTGTTCATGTATGTCTATCAAAAAATGTCATCGACGTAGAGGTAGAGGTAGACCGTATGTATACTCATCAACTATAATCCTTCGATGCTTTGTAGTCCGTATCTGGTTTAGACTCGACTCAAACAGGTCACTGTATCACTTTCTTTCTACCGATCTACCATACAACAGAAAGATAATGAAGGCCTGTGGATTATCAGACTTGTTCTTGCCAGACCGACGAACATTTGACAGACGATTGAAAACCATCGCTACCGATATCAAGGAGAGGATATCAATGATGGGAAACCTGTTTGTTTTACAAGAATTGGTCAAGCCATACATCCTTGCAGTGGACAGTACACTTCTTAAAGCCAACAAAGGTCATGTCTGGCACGCATCATCCATGAAAGAAGGAATAATACCTCGTTCAGGTATTGACACGGATGCCAGGTGGGGTTTCAGCCAAACCAGAGGGTGGATATTTGGATACAAACTGCATATGGTATCAAGCACTGATTCGACTGTGGTACCTCTAGCAGCTGATGTTACTACGGCCAACATACCGGACAATCAGGTTTATCCAGAACTAATGACATCATCATCATGTCTGTCTCCTGAAATCATAAGGAAAACGCATTTCATGGTAGCAGACCCGGGCTATGATGATCAATCGTTGTATGATTCAAGCCTCAATATGGGATTTCAGCTTGTATGTCCAGTTCGAAGATACAGAAAGACACCAGAAGAAAGGCTCAAACTAGTTGACTTTTATGAGTCATCACTAGGACAGGTAGTGTACTCAAAAAGAGGCATATCGATAGAACCACTAATAGAACACATCAAATCCGTATTCAGGATAGATCCAGTACCTGTAAGAGGATATGATAGGGTACGTGGTATCGTACTGTTAGCCGTATTGTTGTATCAGATACTTGTTTATTACAACTGCAAGGTGCAAAAAGACGGTCCTAGAAGGACGATCAAGTACCTAATAGGCTGTTAATCTAATTCGGTTTGTGACTGTAATAGGATAAAATTATCAAATTGAATTATGACCCACACTCAACTAAATAACGAACAAATCAATATCCATATCATAAATTAACTATAGAAAAAGAACAAGATACAATCACAATCTAAAAGAAACGATACTCTGATTGATGTTAATATTAAAAGTTACAGATGTTTGCAATTTAATACCTGCATTTTAAATAGTATTATGAAAAGGATATTACATAATGACCATAGACCCAGAGTTTCCCAAGAATCATAGTGTAGTTGGTAAGCATTCAACGTCTGATGGCGATTATTTTCATTTTGTATGGGGACCAGGAAGAAAAGACGCAGAGTCTTCTACAAACAAAGAAGTTCAAGATGCGTACAAAGCAAGAGGAGAAGAATATGTTCCGTTAGGTATCCATGGAACATTTGTATCTGTAGACTGGGATTCTTGTATTTCAGACGGCGCGTGCATAGAAGCATGTCCTGTTCAAGTATACCAGTGGTATAGATCAGAGCAGGACGTTCCAGCGATTGAAATGGAAAATGCTGTTAGTGAGGGAAGTGGAGATGCCCAAAATAGAGAAGGTAGGAAAGATTATACTGATAAACCAGATCCAATCAGGGAAAGTGCATGTATTTGGTGTATGGCGTGTGTAACGGTTTGTCCTACGCTATCAATCAAGGTGGATGAAGTTAATTTACAGGCTCATGAAGAAGCAGCTAAATCATTTAAGGGGTAACTTTATTGATATATTAAATCTATCAACCCCACACTAAAAAGAGATTTGATATTTCGGTAAGAGTCCGAAAATGGATTAATCGTCAAAGAGTAGGGATGATGATTGATTCTTTAATAGATTTGTTTGTAAAAGAATAGAATATAAAAACAATATCCTATTTTGGAACATTCTAATTTTCTTTTTTTCTTCTATCAAATAGCACCTTGGCAAAAGCACCTATAAAACCGCCGGCGAAAATGCCTATAAAGGACCCATATGTTCCCCAAAACTCCTTAAACTGATCGCTAATGGTCGTGGGCGCAATTACAGTAACTGTCAAGTTAGAAGAGTTCATTAATTCGAACAAAATTTGAGAATATCAAATTAAATTCAAGTGCAGAAACAGAAAACAATTTCCGATTAAACGAAATATGACAAAAATAAGGCGACATTCAAGAAGAGCATTTTGAAAATAATAAATCTCATCTAAGAGTATCGTAAGCAACAAATACAGGTCAGGACAGTTTACAGGGATAAGGATAATACCTGTGAAAGAGAAACAAAAACTGGAATTTAATGTAGTAACTTCCTATCAGGCTTTCTCTTATAGCTTTTCTAACATTACAGAATCGACATTTTACTTTTTTTTATAATTCTAGTAATTCACTTTTTTAATATGAAACGAATGCTCTTGATTTTCAGAAATGTAGATTGATTAGAATGAACGGAAAACCAATTTAGATAAATAATATAAAGTTTTATAGTTGTGTTCTCATTTTAATAGTCATAGCATGAGAATCAAATAATTTTTGATTTTGTTCTTGAGATAACACATCAGTCTTTTTGATGATATATACAAATGGCTTTTAATGTAAAATCATATTTCTTTGGCATCGATGACTCATATTCCATTAGTCTATCTATCGTTCTTTTAAAACCAAAAGATCCAATATCACCTAATACGGTAAGCCCTCTCTTACCGATCTTTTGAGCAAGGTTTATTAATTTCATTTTTGAATCTAGTGATGGTTTTTCTTCAGAAAAATACTCGACTAGTGAATCATTTATCAAAAGCATATCATCATTTTCGTATTTTTCTACAAAATTGCATATTTTTTTTTGTTTTTCTTAAGATCTGAATTAGGTAAGGTAAGAACTAGGAACCTAGTGCTCCTTCTTCTATTTTATTTATATTTGCGAAAATATTCAATAGATTTTATATGTACGTTACTCGTGTGGGCTTTACCTTTAAAATAACCCTTTTTTCACCTGGCGCTTTGAATGGATATTTATCTTTGTTCAGATATTTTTTTGCTAATTTATCTATATGAGTCTCAGCTATTTCTCCTGTGATCTGGTCAATGACTTCTCCTCGTATGGTTACCATATGGTAAGGATTATTGTGGTCTGCTATTGATAGTCCTATCCTTGGATCTCTTGTTACATTCTTCTGTTTTACTCTACCTAGAGCGGTATTAATGAGAATTTCATTATCTAGTATATCGATCCAAGTAGGAGTTATTTGAGGAGATCCATCTTTCATTAGGGTAGCAACAAAAGCTAGATTTTTGTCCTCAAAAAGATTTTTGATAGAAGGATTGGTAATGTCGTTTTGGTGTTGATTCATAATTAATACATAGGAT
>JACDCB010000192.1 GCA_013694585.1 Candidatus Nitrosopumilus sp.
TGGGGCGGATGGGATTTGTTCCAAAAACTTTTATTGACTTTGAAGAGTATTGCGCAAAAATACGATGTAAGTATTGCAAATGTAGCAACTCGATATATACTGGAGAAACCCGCAGTGGCAGGTGCCATTATCGGTGTTAGGCTTGGAATAGCTAACCACCGAGATAGTAATGCCCGGGTATTCAACTTTGGTTTGGACAAGTTAGACTATGATGCCATAGATGCTGTATGTACAAAGTCAAATAACTTGTTTGATTTAATTGGAGATTGTGGTGATGAGTATAGATAATTATTTTAGCATATGTTTATTCTTCGTAAACATTTTGGATTCTTATTCTTATTTGGGAATTGGCGACACTTAACACTCGCTTAGTGTTGGTAACAGATTATAATTAATGATGCCGGAGATTTTCTGAGTTCCCCTCTTCCTCCTTGCTAGTTAAGAGTTGACAATCTTGATGATTTCTGGTGACCTTATGCCCATTTAAGCCGATAGTATATTTATGAGACTATGATAGTGGAAAGTAATTTCAGGGAAAAAACAAATTCGACTGGTATGCAACAATAAGTAAAGTATTAGTCTTAGTAATAGTGTGACATAAAACATATTATGAATAAGACGGATTCTGAGAAGCATAACTTCACAAGAAAGAACTAAAATATGATTTTTAGTTATATTTTTACATGTTGTTTATGTGACCCATGTGGATATCCTCATGGTTTCCACCGAACTCGTGATGATAATAGTTCTTTTGTTGGTCTCGCAACAAATAAAAAAATGTGAGTCAAATGAAAAATTCAAATTCTATAAATAATAATGCAGAGGTTAATCCAGAGGAACCAGAACTATCAGAAGAGATCAGTTACCGTATAAAGAAAGAACTAAAAGAAAGCAACCAAGGTTGGACCACAAAACAGGTGGAAGAGTTAATCGTAAAGAAAAGTGGGATAAAATATCATTATTCTCACATTTACCGCATCCTTCGTAAGTGGGGTTTTAGACAGAAG
Source organism: Candidatus Nitrosopumilus sp. (assembly GCA_013694585.1). Lineage (GTDB taxonomy): Archaea > Thermoproteota > Nitrososphaeria > Nitrososphaerales > Nitrososphaeraceae > Nitrosocosmicus. The sequence goes on from JACDCB010000192.1 coordinate 1,008, forward strand.
GTGCCACGAAAAGTACATGTGAATACCGCAACAACAGAGGAGAAAAATGATTTCAAAAAAAGACCAAACAGATACTTGTGGAAAATAACTCCCAAAAATCAGAAGAAGGAGAAGGCTTTACCGTAGTTTCTTTGGACGAATCATTCTTTTTCTCTTTTCTTTGTCCATTTGCTTCTCTTATCATTTATAATCTCAAAGTTTTCGTATATAAACGGCCTTTTTTTTCTCATTCCATCTACTATTGGTTTTGCCTTGTGCCAGAAAGGTCCAGGGTTAAAGACATCAAAGTAAAGGTCTGGGTCCAGTAATCCATGGTTCATAAAAACACCGGACAGTTCAAAGAAACTACAAATAGCAGTAAAATGTGACCGCTCAATGGTATGTCCTTTGTATTTTTGTTGATAATCCTCATAGCTGCTCGCATCTAATTCATCTAAAACCCAAAGTCTTGAATCTCTATGGCTGTCAAAAATTTTGTATAGTTCGAGAATTATATTTGCTTTATCATTTATTGTAGACATGATTATGATGTTGTATTGTATATCAATACAGAAATAAGTTTGTATTTTCTTTTTTTAAATTGTCTATTGGCACCAGATTAAAATACAAAAGATATTATCAAAGTAGTGATTATATACCAATTAGCATAGGTTCTCTAAAGTACATTCCAAAGAAGATAGTTTCTCATTGAACATTTGAAAGACTCAATCATATAGAGATAGAACTTTTACCGTTTTTGTTTTCCCTCTTCTTCATTAGCAACATCATCACCAGTAACTTTATCTAGACTCTTTCCAATAGACCTTAACGATATGTGAACACCTTCAAGCTATAGATTTATCGTTAAGTGAACATGAACAGAGTCGACTACTACTACAACACTACCTTAAAGATATCACTTGAAGGAATGAGATAATTTTTTCCCCAATATTGTAATGCACAGTGAAAACTCTAGAGCATCTGAAAGATTGTCACATTATTTTATATGCAGGAACTTATTTGCTAATTCAGGATATTCGTAACATTTAGGATCTATAAATAATCTATGATAGTTATTCTCCGTCCATACTTAATAGAGTTCTCCATTAGGTCTATAGATGAAACCGTTAGCGACATCTACAAATCTGTAATTATTTTTCTTATAGTTATGTTTCCTCATAGGCTTGACTTAAAGTCTTTATATCAATCTTATGCATTTGGAGCATTGCATTCATGACTTTTTGCGATTTCTTGATATCTTTGTCTTGAATCATCCTGGCCAAAACAACGGGTACATTTTGCCACGAAACTCCGTATTTGTCCTTGAGCCAACCGCATTGCTGCGCCTTTTCATCGCCACCTTCAGAGAGCTTATCCCAATAATAGTCAATCTCCTCTTGAGTCTCGCAATTCACTTGGAACGAAATGGCTTCGTTGAATTTGAACATCGGACCGCCGTTGAGAGCTACAAATTTTTGTCCTTCGATCTCAAAATCCACTGTCATTACAGTTCCCTCCTTCATTTTATGAATCTCATATCCTTCTTTTCCATATCGGATAACTTCGCCAAATTTTGAGTTTTTAAAAATTGAAACATAAAACTTTCCTGCTACTTCAGTTTGATGATCGAACCATAGAAATGGATTAATTTTTTGCATATAATCTTGTTTCTCCTTCTCTGGTTTTGTCAAATTTGATTTATCCATGAGGAATATCATATTTTGAAAAGTATAAAAGTATGCAAGGGGATCAAAATTATAGTCGTGGCATGCATCAAAGATCAAGAAGAGGTCTTTTTATTAGAATACTTTCTTTCTTAAATTACAACTACTAACCTCAATAAGTCTATGATAAACTATATTATTGGATCGATAATTCTATCATCTTTAGGATCAGCAGATTCAAATAATGTTAAATTATTTCTAAATTAAAGTAAACCAATGATTATGCCGAGATATGAGGAACACCCGACCCGGCCTATTGAATAATTATGAACATATTGAAACAATGAAATGTTTTGTAAAATTGAAGACTTCTAATTACTCTTTTACTAGGTAGGGAATGTAGAAACCACTATATGATGTCCATTCTTCCAAACTTTGAGTTATTAAACCTAAAATATCCTTGGTAGTGACCAATGTCCAATTATCGTTGTTTATTTATTGTTACAACAGGTTTTTAATTCTTCATTGCTGGCTGATATATAATAACTGTCAATTTTATTCTCCTTTTGAATTGGATTTGGAGAATATTCTGTTGATGACTCTACAATTGTTTAACTGTTATAAGTATGGCGTCAACCCCACGTTTACCATAATTATCAGTAACTACCACTTCATACCAGTTTGAACAATCTTTTGTTAGACTCGTTGGTGTAACAAATTGTGTAGTAGGTGAATTTTTATTTGTGAACTTTCCGTAAGGGCAACCAGGATCAGCATTGACTCCATTTCGCCATTCATATTTTACAATCTTGCCGTCTGGATCATAACTATTTCTTGCATCAAGGGTTATTGTTTGACCTTCAAATAATTCAATTTTATCTGGTCCTGCGTCTGCTACAGGGTTTTTGTTCCCTGGCTTTAAACAATCTCCAAATCCATCATAATATCCATTCATAAAGTTAGAAGTATGATATGAAGGACCTTTTCCAGTCTGATTTATGTATCTTTTAGAAGGATCAGATATTTTTGCATCCGAACATCCATGATTATAACCTGAATTAAATGAAGCCTTGCTTGTTTTTTCGTCTGGATCATCCGTTACTTTGCATTCATCCAAC
>JACDCB010000065.1 GCA_013694585.1 Candidatus Nitrosopumilus sp.
GTTTTTAGCTTCACCGTTTCATCTTCAACGGCTATATCCTATGCCCATAAGGATGGAAGTAGTGGAGGAAACCAAGCTGCAGCTCAAAATAGTCAAGATGGCGATAATGACTCAGAAAGTGGAATAAGTCAATCAAGCTCATCCTCTCAAAGCTCTGAATGTCTATCGGAAGGGAGTACAGAAGCAAGTTGCAACAATGTAAGCTTACAAGCAAACCAGAACTCAAATTCTGATGATGAAAAGGAACCAATAACCCCAAGAACAGATTCGACACGTGCTACCGATTCATCAGCTGCCACCGATTCATCAGCTGCTACTCAAGCCACTGTAGACCCAGCCAACGCATCTGTATCTTGCGGAGTGGTAATCAAACAAAGCGTCAAATTGACTTCAAATCTTGATTGTAAGACTGACGGTATAATCATTGGAGCAGACGGAATCACAGTTAACCTAAACGGTCACACGATTTCTGGCCCTGGTGTATCAACATCTAAAGTCGGAGTAATGTTAAGTGACCAGGACAATGTTAACATCGTAGGTCCAGGTATCATCCAAAACTTCCAAGCAGGAGTATTAAACACAGGTGGACAAGATGACAAAATATCTGGTGTAACATTTACCCAAAATCAAATAGGGTCATTTAACACAGGCTCTGCAAACACTTCAATAGAGGACAATCTGTTCCTTAGCAACAGCATAGGTGTAGCATCTCATTCCTCAACAGGGGTCAAATTGGTTACAAACCTGTTTAAATCAAATGACCTTGCAGGTATAACATTCGTAAACTCTGCAGCAAATGAGGTTTCATTTAACACCATCCAAGGATCAGTAAGTGGATTGTTCTTTGACGGACAAAGTAGCGACAACGTAGTCAATGCAAACAACATTTTGGATAATCGTGGTGTAGATATCAATAATGCAAACGGTCTTCCATTGAATGTAAACAATAACCAATTCAGCAACAACAACTGCAATAACTCCATTCCAGTTGGCCTCTGTTTAGGTAAATAAAACCACCTTTTTTTTTGACTTTAACTTTTGATTTAAATCATAATTTAATTATTAATTTATAACTATCTTCTACATAATACTCAAATTCATTATTGAGTAGTTGGATCATTAGATCGTTCTGCTTGTGGATTTTAATCTCTTTCGTAATATCGTTATAAATCATCTTTGACAACAAAATCGTATAGTTGATCGGTAAGTATTGCGGATCTTAGATCGAAATCAGAAATTGAATTGTTTAAAGCCCACGTGTGTAATTCAATAGTAACTTTATCCCAATCAATATGAATAATGGGATAATGGTTTAACATTTGTGCGATTTCACTAACCAAATATGAAAATTTGATTGATACAGGGAAACTTTCAAAGTAAAATACTTTTGATAAACTTTGTGATTCTTCGGATCTATCACCTAGCACTAACCACCCATCAGACTTTGTTAAATAGTCACCGATAGTATCGTTTTCAACTGCTTGATACTTATTTGTAGAATTATCATAAACTCGCAATAAATTTTGTTTTATAATATCTCCCGTGCTAATATTTGTGCTTATTAACCCCCCGCTTGCGTAAGAGACATTTTTCATAGGAATATATGACTCTGAAGGAAGTACCAAAAAGTTATATATAGTTTCATAATCCCATCCGATTGGAAGGCCAAATGACGCACTATTATTAGTAACGTTATCATATCCTTTAGAGCCATTTGAAAAACCTCCTTCAAAGGTAATGGTGTGTTTTCCGATAACTAGGGGTTTCAGAAAAACCCAATTGCCTCAGAAATTGCAGTGCTTGTTTCGCCTCCCAGCAAATTCAATGTATTATTTGCAGGCAATGTAAAATTGAATAAAGGAGATTGAATTCGATAATCTTCTAATTTCAACAGAGGCTAATCATCGAATGTTGTATTCAAGAAATCAACATGATTTTGAATGGATTTCGCACACTTTGTTAGTCCACTCATACTTTTTATCAAGGGATATTCGATGTGTGAACATTCGGAATTAAGGATAGGAAATAGAATTCCAACATTGTCAGGTACTAGGCATGATCGAGTTGCTGAATGATTATAAGTTCCAGAAAAAAACCATACGGGGCCAACTTGACTTTTGTTGCAATTGATTCCATAGTCATCATAGGCTGGGTTTTCATTAACAGGGATTGAATATGCCCACTTCCACCATTCCGCAGTCCAATCTTCGTATGATTTTCCAAATATTTGAGATTTATTGTCATACATGACATCGAAATTTGAACGATTAATTTTAGAATCATATTAATGTTCCTTGACATAGGAAACTTCCATGATAGAGTTCAATGGGAGCCATTGATTTAAAATAAAAAATATGGTCGCCAAAGAAGGTATTAGAGTCATTGTCGTTGCACTGAGGTGACCATTTGAATCAGATCCAAAAGCGAAATTAATTGTCATAGTTATGACCCTTATTCAATAATATATATATGATTTTGCTGTAAAAAGACATTTATGCAAATTAAAGTAATAACGGTCACAATATTTCCAGCTTTGAATTATTACTCTGCCGAATCAATCACATTGAGGCAGTCGTACTAGTTAGGATTCCCGGATTTGGGTCTATTCTATATACTACCCAGAGTTTAGAGATTATAAAATTTTTACAAATTGTACTTCCTCTCACTGATTTATAGTTATGATTCGATAAATTATTATACAAATTATGTATTTAAAAAATGGATGAGCGGCATTGAATCTATTGTAAAGAAATTTGATGAATTTGAAAATTCTATGAAAGAAGGACTGCCCAAAGTGGACGAGAGATTGGTTATTGATATGCTTCATCGAATGAAAAGGGATGACTCACCAATGTATACGATTGAAATATTTCTTAAAGAAAAACCAAATACAGATGAAATAAGGTCTATTATTACAGAGGGTTTGGGGGTAATGCCTGCATTATACGATCATGGAACTCATATAGTAGTAGCACATCGATTCAATTTGCAGATGCTTGAATATATATCGAATAATTTGAATGTTGAAAAAATCAGAGGGACATTTACAGGAGCGGGCAGGGGTGCTTCTATAGGTCCCGTTTTTGAAAGAGACGATAGACCAGATTACTAGTGTAAAGAACAAACAAGAAAAAAAGAATATCAATATTCGTCAAAACAGAACATTTTTTATGTGTTTGGTTTCACACAGATTAAACCATACCATATTAGTCTTTGAGCATTTGTTTTCATTGTTTTCTACTCAGTAAGTATCGCACGGATGATCAACGATGTGGTCGGGTTAATTGTGGTAAGGCTTTTATACAGATATTTAATACCAACAAAAAGAGATTTCAAAGGGATGAGGGCTGATCAAATATGACATTCTCTTCTTCCGTACCGCACTATTCCGAAAATAATATCAAGTTAAGGCTCCTATAGTCTGTTGTAAGCGCATCTTGACCACATTTGAAATTATTCTGTAATGTATTATTTTTCAAAATTAAGATATCAACGTAGTGCATCATGTCGATCTGGAATCAAATTGAGAGAAGAACTAGAATGAACCTAGAATGTATAATGTTCCAACTCTATTCCAAAAATAGCTTATCTCAAAGAGATTTGATGAACCAATAAATCATTTCACGTGGATAAAAAAATCCCATCAATTCTACAATAACTAAGTATCTTGGTTTCAGGCATAGGTATTGGCTAATAGGTAGTCCTTTTTTAATCCCAGACAATATTAATACTCTAAATAATCAAAGAGGAAAATGGATCAGGTTGTTAATAATTATTTTCATTTAATTAGAGTAAATTGATTTTAATATCCGACTAATATACTTAGTTTGAGCATTTATGGACAATGAACATATTTTTTATTTACTTGGATCAAAATTTCCTGAATTGGATTCAATCTTGATAGGTTGTCATGCTGATAATAGAATAATCCCCCATGAATGTTGCGAATATGATCTTATTTCAATATATGATGATAACATACTTTTTCATCGAGATTGGGCGTCAAAAAAGAAATCGAATGTATTACAAAATAGTAATAGGGTCTACGAGGTTTTGGTCTTATCTGCTCAAGAATTTATCAAAAATCCAAATATCAATTATACCAATTTTGTTCAGTTTCCAGGACATGTTTTGAAATCCAATATTGTTAACCATTTTCTTGAGAAATGTGACAGATATCATAAATCGTTCAATTTCATGATAAAAACTAATATTATTAATAATATTTGTGAAATCACAAATTTGCATAGTTTACTTTCTAGGGACTCTGTGGATGAAAGATTTATTTCATTCCAATTAAAAATGATTTCGCTTAAAACTCTAAAGATCTTTATTCATTTCTACCTAAATTCAGAAGATAGACCGTCCCATCTCAAATATCAGATAAACTTGGTTAAACAAAATGAGAATTTGAAGACCAGAGAACATGTCGATCTGCTGTTAGAATATATTGGAACTAATCGAGCAAATATCTCTTCTTTGACCCGAAGCGAAAAATCATTAAGTTTCCTAATAAGAAATGAAGACAGCACAAATAATAGGATATTATTTAATAAGTTAGATTTTTTTAAGCGAAAATCAATGTACGTGGACGGTATTTTACTAATTAACAGTTTTATTCTAGAGCGGGTGTATGACAATCAATTCATTCAAAAATACAATAAATTATTAAACCATGTAACTGACATTCAAACTAAAGAAAAAATAACGATGTTAAAGGAAGTAAACCTACTACTAGAAATTAATAAAAATCTAATCTAAAGTAATTATTGAATCACTATTGCTTGTTCTAGTGGTTCAACTGTTTTATTTCTTGCCCTCAATTTTGCTTTATATTTTAAGTTTCTTGGTTTAGTTCTTAGTCTATATCCACAGCATGGACACCACAAACCATCCCATTTTATGAAAATTTCACAAATCTGACATCGTTTTTGACCGCTTGCGTAACGGCCCGATCCCACCGGCTTTTGAGCTTTATGTCTGATACAAATTCCTTTACAAGTCATACTTGAAAACCATATCAATGTCGGCGATCTCACTTATAAACTTATATAAGCTTCAATAGATATTTATAACTAAATAAAAAATGGAGTTGATGTATTCAACCTGTCACTGTTATTTTCTTTGGTTGAAATAGTTCATGCATAGTCAGGTATTCATTCAGTTTCATCCTTATGTCATCTTCTGTGGTGTCATCCATGCCAGAAAATCCTGCTTTAAAACTAATTTTATTTCCCGAAACGTTTACATCTGAAACTTCCATATCTGCATAAACATTCCCCATTTCATTAACCCATTCTTGTGCTTCGTTTGTATCAAATCCTTCTGCTTCTATATTCACATTATACGTCTTGGTCACATTATACCACTACTTTTTTTTTATTTAGGATATTAATAAACATGACGTAATGTGATGTGATGTGATGTGATGTGATGGAAATACTACATTGATTTACATTCATTTCTTTTCCTCAAATCCCCAATATTTCATCAAGTCTTTTTCAAACTTTGAAGCTTGATCTTCACTTAGAGGGTCGCCGCAATTTTTGCAAGAAGGGACTACCTTCATACCGTATAATTTAAAATCCACATCGTAAAAGTGAATTTTTGCGCAATTACACATTTTATAGGTTCGTATAGGCGGCTTACTAATTTATCTCTTCTCAAAGCTATAAATGAAGAAACGAAAGTAGTAAACATTTAAAGAGTAATAAATCTTAATTATACTATACAAATGAATAGAAAAAAAACGGTAACTAATATAACAGTATTTTTTCTAATAACTATGCTAGGGGTATCAGCCTTGCAGGTCAATCAATTGATTGGAATGGCTTTTGCTCAATCAGAAAACTGGTATGTAGGCAAAGGTGTAAAGCCAGATACCTATTATACTTATGAAATTAAAAATGCGGATACTAATCAAGGACAGCCTTTTACGATGACTATTTATTTTAAAGAATATAATGAAACAGGAAAATATTGGGTAGCTCCAACATTTGTAGTTGATCAGGGGAAAGTAATCAATGGTACATTGTA
>JACDCB010000196.1 GCA_013694585.1 Candidatus Nitrosopumilus sp.
TTACTCATAAATACCACAAGGGCGTAAACAACCTGAAATATTGCACCTGCTCCAACGGACAAGAATATGATTGAGGCCAATGGTGAATATACAAATCCACCGATCCAGGTACCTATAATAGTAGGAACCCCTGCAATCAGTCCCATTAAAATTAATCTTCTTATCATCACCCTTCCTGTTTTTGCAAGGGGTGCAACAATAGCCAATCCTTCTGTTGTATTGTGTATTGTAAAGCCTGTGATTAAAAAGGTGCTTAATGCGATTTCCCCCAGCAAAACTGCTGCTCCTATTGCCAAGCCCTCACCGAAATTATGTAGGCCTATTCCAATTGCAACCATTAGAGATAGAGTGAGTGGTTTAATGATTTCACGCTTATCAACCAATCGAGTCAATTGTTCCTCTTTTTTCTTCTCCTCCGGCTGTCGTTGTGTTTGATCTATAGTATCATTTGAAAGCGGATTTATCAGGGATAATGATGAAGGCCTTGGTTTTGATAAGGGTTTCTCGGACGATTTTAAAGAATGATCTTGAGAACTCAAAAGTCTTGACTCCTCCCAATCATATTCAGATGATATCTTTGACTCTGCCCTCTTGGTAAAATATTCTGAGAGATAGAATAGTCCAAGGAAGGTCGTAATGATTATGACTGGTATTAAAAGTTGACCGTTAAATGTTGCCGCTAAATTATTCGCAGCAATTTCATTACTTTCTAAGAATGCATCGATACCCAAAAATACTAGCAAACCTGCGGTTAAACTCAAAAAGAAATTATACTGATTTCTAGTTATTTTTCTCAGAAACGGATACCATACAAGTCCAATTAGTACTGGTATCACACCTACAAATACTCCCAACATTGCAAATACTGCAAACTGATTGATGTTTGGAACTGGAGCAGGAGCTGCAGCATCAATAATCTTGCTAAATCTCGTTCCGTCCGAAGTAGTTATGCCTACTTCATAAGGTTCTGCTGTGTTCCAAAAAAAAGGTATTATGACTTTAGCCTCTGAAAGCCTTGGTAATACTTGAGATGGTTCGATTGCCGCAGATTGTATCCTATCATTGATGTCTGCCTGCGAGATCGTAACTTGTTCAGGACCAGTATTGCGAATAAAAGCCACCACTTGATTCTCATGAAACTCTACTTTTTCTATAGTGACTTCTGGTAGAGGAACACCTGTGTTTATCAAGTTTTGACCATATGGACTAGAAAGGAAATAAATCATACCTGCCAAAATGATCAGCGGTGTGATGGCTAGAACCAATGATACCATTTTTTTACTTTTTCTTTTGGTTACTTTGGTATTTGGATTATCTGCATTGGTTCCAATCCTGGCCAGCTCTTCCGTATCCCGAATATTTAATTTCTTTTCACCTTGGTCCTTAATACTGTCAAAAGTCTTTGTGGATATTTTATTTTCCTCGTTCATACCCAGTTCTTCATCCTTTGCTGTTTTTTCCATATTCTTATCTTTCATTATCTAGTTGCCCCTTAACTTGAGTTTGTACTGTTCTGATAAGAAGAAATTACACCATTTGGATTGTTTGCGTGTTGTTGGTTCGTATGCAGTGAGTTGTTACTAACCTTATTTGAAGAATAATTATATGCTATTTTGTTATTTTCTAAACCAATATCCTTGCCATCCTGACTAGAATCTGCTTTGAAAAAAGATTGATCCTTGGGAACGGATATATTATCTAGGTTATCTGCAATATTGTTCCTCAGATCCTCATCATTATGTTGGCTGCTCTCTACTACATTGAATACTCCCATCCAACCCTTTTCTGCAAATTCTGTTTTATGAGCGTGGAACATATAATTTCCGGGAAATTTATACTTGAATTCTAAAATACCTCTTTCTCCTTGACTCATCGTTACGATGTCATTTAGCTCAACAGGAGTTTGACTAGTTCCACTTGGATAGTAGTTAAACATGTTAGCGTGCAAATGAAAGTTGTTTATTGGATCAAACTCTAACATATTAACGAGATAAACTCTTACTGGCTCATTCTTATTGATCTCTATTGGATTATGCATATAGAAATATGGGATTCCATTTACAGTGTAAAAGTTATTTTCCGTGTCAAAGTCGGTATCATATCCATTCATAACCATAACCATTTCGTCTGCTTGTGGTCTTGGAGTCTTTGGATCAATAATCATTACACCGTAGAGTCCATGTGTTATGTGTTCTTCTAGAGGTGTCATGTGACAATGGTAAGGATAAACCCCATATGGTTCGGCCGTAAATTCATATGTGAACTTGCCCTTTGAACCAATCATGTCAAAAACCCCATCCATCTCTGATGGATGAATTCCGTGGGTGTGTATTGAATGAGGTTTTGAACCGTTATTTATGAAATTGATCTTTATCTTGTCACCTTCTGTAGCTCGAATTGTCGGACCCGGTATTGTTCCGTTATATGTCCAAACATTATAAAAAACCCCTGGTGACACTTCCTTTATTTCTGAATCCGAAGCAACTAGTGTAAATTCTCTTAGATTGGTTCCATTTGAATATTGGGAAACATGTCCATAATTGAATTCACGCAAATATTGTGTCGGATCTACCACTGCATTTTTTGAGTTGCCCGGAATAGAAATAGGATCCAATATATCTCCAGTTGATCGGAACACAGGGTAGCCTGGCGTATGGGTTCCAATCATTTTTCTATCGTCAGTCGAGTTTTGAGCATGGGTATCAAAAGATGGATTTAATGGGTTAAATTGGTAGGTAGACATTATCAAAGCTACTGTGATAGCCAATACAATTAAACAAAGAGGTAAAGCTAATCGCCTAAAATGTTGCATAATCTATATTACTTAACCAGGTTAATAAATGTTAGCCATGGTTAAGTTTTCGAGCCTTAGGTTCTATGCATACCGAACATATTAGGGCAAAATTTTGGTCCTGCCGTACGGGACGGATAAATTATCTCTAATCTGAGTGCTTACCGTCTTTATTTTCTGTTGAACTACCAAGGAATTGCTACTTGGCTGTTGAAAAAATTGTAATGATCTGAAGAATAAAGAAAAATCACAGTATCCATGATCTCATATCTTTAATCTTTATGTATCGGAGCAACCTAGATACTAAAAATCAAAGTATACTTCTCATCTGGGGATTTCAAAAAAAGTGGTCTTAAACCGTTTCAAGCTGGCTGAATCTCTCTAATACTAAGATTCTTAAAATCAAGCGCTATGTTGTCCGCTCTAAAAGTTGCTATAGGTCCTGAATTAGTAATTATGTAGTCCTTATCCCTATTGCAATTTGCACTCTTGAATTCTTCGTCAGAACTATTGGCAAACCAACCGCCTTCATCGGTAACTTCGTTAACCTTTTTCCATACATTGTCATTATTATCATCAATAAAAGATTCCATTTTCACACTAGTATTGTTATCAAGGTTGTACATTATTGTCTTCCACCCTATCCATCTATCTAGCAGGGGGTTCTCAGTTGCCTGAGCTGAACCTCTAGAATCGGTGTACCCACCGGTATGCCAAATTTCTTTCTTCCAGGCCGCTTCCATGTTTACTACGTCGATTCCCCCATTGAGTGCTGTTCCCTCACAAGGATTTTGATTATTATGCGAGCCTCCTCGTGCTCGCCATGTCAAATCAGGAGCCAGGGATTCCGAATCCGCACTACTGATTCCTCCTTCATTTTCTTGATTAATTTCATAAACTGACCTAATTTTGACATACCCGGTCATCTCAATATTTTTCCATGGTTGTGCATTATCAGGAGTACCTACATTCATTCTTATCTGAGTATCATTGATTGACCAGGCCAAACCGTCCTCTACATTCTTGACTATAGGAACATCTGATGTGATTGAGAAGGACTTGTCATTTAGAGGATCTTCCATGTTGATAAACCACTCTCTTCCATCTTTTGCGGTGGGATAAATTTCGTCAACTCCAAAAATACCTTTGTTTTCCGGAGTAATTACTTGCTCAGGCTGTGGTTGCTTCTCTTGCAATACAACTATCTCATAGTAATAGTAATATATTAGAATAATAGTTATGACTGTCAAACCTACTATTGCCAGATGAGGTTTTGTTATATTCAACCTATAATTCGTTATTTTGAACCATTTTTAAACTTTGATTCTTACATTTAGTTGAAGTTGGATCTTGTCGGGAGACAATGATTGATGCGCTCAAATAGTTTATTCGTTTGGGTTAATAGCTTTAAAAGCAGAACTTTGATTATGATATCCTTAACCTACTTCATTGCTCAACCACGAACTGATTGTTTAAATAATTAATTAATAAACCAAATTGTATATAAATTAGGAGTGTCCTATTAAAGTATCTTAAATGGACTGCAAGAAGGAAGTGTAATAAGAATGAAGTCTGAAACCTTTTCACAATCTGATCCAAAAAGAAAAATATTGTATTTTCTTAAAGTCATGAGACAAGCAGGGTTAAAGGACTTGTCAAAAGTTATGAAGATTTCTAGAATGGGTGTACACAAGCATTTGAGTGATTTGCAAGATAGAGGTTTGGTTGAAAGTATTGAAATTCGAAAAGGTGTAGGAAGACCCATAATGCAGTACTCGTTAACCAGTAATGGAAAAACTGCATTTCCAAAATCCTACGGGGAAATAGCAACTCATGCTTTGGACTATCTTGAAAAAAAAATGGGCAAAGGCGCAGTGGAATCTGTATTGCGGGAACGTCAAAAGGAACTATTTGAAAAATATAGTATTCGTCTAAAGGATATGAAATTCAATGAAAGGGTAAAAGAATTAGCAAGAATTAGGGATGAAGAAGGCTATATTGCTGAATCCAAAAAAGACGGAAAAAACAATTCTCACACTCTCCTAGAGTATAATTGCCCGATAATAATGATTGCAGAAAAACATTGGGAGGCATGTTCAATTGAAACAGAATTATTTGAACATGTTTTGGATGCTAACGTAGAAGTCACTCATAGAGCAGCGAAAGGAGATTCAATTTGCAAGTTCTTAATTAAAGAAAAAGGTAACTTTCTTTAACATTTCATTGTCGTTACTCCTTTAACATCTAAATGTTTTAATTTATATAATTTGTAAACTATTATGTTTATAAATTACTACAACGTAATCAATATGTGAGTAAAACAAATAATATCTATCAAATTAGAGAAAGGGAATAGTTACTAGAGATGCCCTTAAAAGTCCTAGGTGTTGGGTCTAGCATGAGAAAAGACTCTTTTAGTACAGAAACTTTGAAGATTATATTAAACAAAGTTAACAAAAATGGTGGAGAAACTAGATTATTGAATCTCTATTCAAATCCTTTACCCATGTATACTACTGAATTCAATGAAAAATTAGGCGGCATTAAACATGCCGTGGAATTGGTTAACTGGGCTGACGCTATAATCCTTGCAACACCTGACTACCATGGCTCAATGGCAGGCTCACTGAAAAACTTTTTAGATTACTTTTGGGCAGAGTTTGCTGGAAAGACATTTGGGTACCTATGTTCTTCCCATGAAAAGGGCTTGACCGTAATGGATCAGATGAGAACTGCAATAAGACAATGCTATGGTTGGAGTTTGCCATATGGAATATCAATAAATTCAAGTCTGGATTTTAATAAAGACCGGGAAATCATAAATGAGCGATTGCTAGGCAGACTTGAAAGCTTTGCGAGAGATTTAGTAGTATATGGTAGCTTAATTAGCAACCAATTCAAAAAGGATTTGGATTCGACAATACAAAATTCATATGCAGTCCACTACAGAAAATAATGGTGTATTTGATCACGCAATCATAATAAGATATCTAGGGTTTGTTTCCTAGATACCTAACAAATTCAATCCATAACCATTGATATCCTTACAAATGAAAAAGTCACAATTTGAGTGTGATTTTGGCCAGTAGGGTTCCACTTTATGCTATTAAATATGAAACGCGATGCAACCTTTGCATCTTGGAAGCCATTGAAAAATGAGGTAATAACGAAAATTCATTTCGCTCTCAAAGTCTTCTTTAGTAGTAATATCCCCACGTAATAAGGGATGTTAAAAAATGCAGATAATGCTGCTATTTCAGTTCCAAAGAATTGTTGAGCAAATACTACTATCAAAATATTGTTTATATATATCATTGAAATTATTGTTGATATTCTATCATCCTTTGATAATCTCATTAACCTCGAGATGCCATATCCTGTCAATCCATAGTAACCAAATAGTATAAACGCTAAAGTGATATTCTCTACAGTTATGATGGAATTAGAAAAAAAGAAGTAAGAATATTTAGCAAAAATACCGAGATTGATTAAGAAAATGAATACAATTGAAAGGTTTAGCGATTGTTTATTAATCTGATCCGTAAGTTTGGGCGAAATTTTTTTTAGAAGCTGACTGACAATCAAAGGTAGAAAAAGCGCAACTAAAAGAAGTTTTATCATATCGATAATGGGAATCGAAAAGTTAGTGCTAAAAAAAAGAAATATCAAAATAGGTAATATGAAGGGGACAGATAATGAAGTTGTTATTATTAATCCAACTACTATTGGTAATCTGCCTCCAACAAAGTTTACAACAAATGGTGATCCAAGTCCTGTAGAAATACCCGATAATAAAAACACTGACAACATTAAACTTGCGCTTACAGGAACAATGGTAACCGAAATCAGGTACATTAATGCATATATACCGACTGGAATTAAGACCAGTTTGGCTAGTGTAAGTATGATAAGATTCTTCGGATGAGAAAATATTATATAAAGTTCTGACAAATTCATCTTCATCAAATTAAACAAAAGTAAAAGTCCAAGCCACAATAACAAATAAGGTTCTACCAGAATTCCTATATTTGGGAATGACAGGCCTATTGCTGTCGAAGATAGAACTGATAAAACTAGATAATAGAAAATATGATTAGAATTCATTACTCGTATACTTCCTATCAACATTTGTATCTATTACTAAATATTTTGAAATAGAGAGAGAAAAGTTAAAAGTTGCAACTATCTGGAGTAATTTTCTATATCCTTTCAAGAGTTTTTTTAATTTATTCGTCTTCTCTCTACTCCTAGAGATCAATTTTTGCAATGAATGCCGAATCACTCAACATAATGATGAATGTCTTTTGTTGGGTCATCGAATTTGAACTGAAAATTTTTTTTAACGCAAAAAACCGGATACATCTTCTATTCAACAGCTTTGTTACCACTATAGTAATTTTAAATGTCCAGTCAATTTATCCAATTTTGTTGAATAATCTGGACCAAACCCACAACATGTCATGGTGTTAGGTTCAATTTGGGTTTTTCCAGCGTCTCTGATAACTGTAGTTATGATACCATATGCTTGAGCCTTTTTTATTATTTCAATTAATTCACTTTCTGATTGAATCTTTAATACTGCTTTTTTTTGACCGCCGTAATTAAACCAGGCAGCAACATGGTCTGGATTTTGCCACACTACTGAACTGCATGCATGTCCTACTTGGCCAGCAATTTTTCCGACACCCATTCCAAGATCTTTTCTTACTACCACAACGTATTTTATGTCGTCACTGCTGTTCAATACTCTAAAAATGAG
>JACDCB010000197.1 GCA_013694585.1 Candidatus Nitrosopumilus sp.
AATGATATTACAATATGAACTAAAGATTGACAGATTAATGGTAACATAGTACAAATAGAGAACTTTCTAAATCGTGAATAGTATAAGATGATTAAATCGTGTCTTAAAAAGTTTAATTAATTTGTTGTTATTGTAAATGTGATGCGAATGATCACCAAAATCTCGTGTATAAACTATTTTGAATCATTTAAATAAATATTGAATGATCAAACCTTCTTAGGATCATTGAAATAACATTGAACAATGTTCCTATAATGATAACTCATAAGGTTTATGCGTGCATATATAGTGTATGAATAAATTTACCAAAGAAATTGTTAATATTTTAGATGCTCAAATTGAAAATAAACCATATGATTTCCAGGAAAGTGGACTTACGCTAGAACAAATCGAACAAATTACTAAGTTTGCAAGAGGATATAGCAGAGCCGGCGTCTTTCCATTTCCTTTAAAGTCTAGATAAAATTAATCACAGTAATCAGGTGGATTAAATACATGGCAAGCAAGTATTGGACAATAATCATAACGTAGGAATTTAAAGGATGCAAATACAATGAGAGATAATAAATGTATAATATGTGGGAGACTTTATAAAACGGCCAATTTGGGGAATTTATCAGTAACACCTGAGCCTTTAGTCGATAGGAATGATTGCTACCGAATCTACAAAAAATTATTAGGGGTTTATGGCACTGCCTATATTGACCTTTTGAGTTCTTTTTGATACTTTACACATGTACTTGTAATAGGGATTATTTCGCGTGGCTAGATAGATCATGTTTCGTACTGTAACCCTGGAACGCACGCATTTCTATATAGTAAGGTCGATTCAAAAACGAACGTTAAGATCGATTTTTGAATTCTTAAACTCTTTTTAGAAGTGAAAAGAAGTATTCAAATTTTTTATACATGTGTGGTTATGGATTCATTACAATCGACCATTACCTGGGGGATTGAAATGTTGTAATCACTATTAGGTAGAATATCCTTACACGGAAAATTAATAGTAGGTAACTCGTAAAAAAAAATTATTATGTGGAATGGTTTAGAAGTGTTTAATAAATTATCCAATCAATTTTAACTTTAGTGATAAAAAATAAATGGTGAGTATTTTAAAAATTGGTGTTATTGTAAAAATAGAGAAATCAAGGTCGATTAATTAAATATTCAAATAGGAGACTCAAATAAGCCTACTTATTGAAGGCTTCCTTTAGTCTCAGATCTGTAACCAACAGTTCAAGATTAATTACCCTTTCGATTTCAGTCTTTATTTTGTTATTATTTGTAGATTATTATATAAGTTCAATATCAGATGTAGCAATCGGTTTTATTCAAACAACAGCAGGGAGTGTTCTATTTGCGATAATTATTACTATGAGCCTGTTAGGGAGCTTCATAGTAATTAATAGAATTTTGACGATAGTAAATAAAAGAAAATCGATTTTTAGCAAATATAAAATGCTTTTAAGAATGATGCAATTAATTCTTTATTCCTTATCAGCATTTTTACTATTTGACATAATTGCCGAGAGCAAATATTATACAATAAATTTAACCTTAATAACGATATTTAGTTATGGTTCCAGTATAGGTTTGAGCCTATTAGTTAGTTCCAAATTACTTTCATGGTATAGAGAGAATAAGAATAAATTTTCACTCTTATTCGGCATATCCATATTTTTTATTTTCATTAATAATTTGGTGTCCATCTTCCTTTTTGCAACGGTGCTTTCTGAAAAACCTTTTGAAATAACTACTTCTACCCCAATTATTTTCAATTTTGAATGCAACAACGATAGCCTCTATTGCGTTTTTAAAGAGAGTATAATAAACATCCAATCATATTCAATGATGGCCTATTTCGCGTTATTTTGGATTTGTAATTATTTCCTCTTACATTATCAAATCAAGAAGATAGGAAGAACAAGGTTTTTTGTGTTGACCAGTCTTCCTCTGGTACTATTCTTCTTTGTATTCATTTACCACTATGACGAACTTTATTCCCTATCTGAGAATATGAACTTTGATGAGAGTATTGTATTTATGCTTCAGATTTTTATGGTAATAGTTTCAACCACATTTTGTGGAATACTTTACGGCATAGGATTCAAGTCAGTGGCTAATTTGCTAAAGATGTCTCCAAAGGTTGAAGGACATCTAAAGATGGCATCCTATGGCATTATTCTATTCTTTATCACAGCCAATGCAACAATAGTGGGCGCAAGTTTCCCCCCCTTTGGTATTCCAAGTATAATTTTTCTCCCGTTTGCCTCTCTCTTATTCTATGTAGGGATATATTATTCAATTATTGCCATTTCAAATGATATTCGTGTTAGAAAATACATCAAGAATTCAGCATATAAAGAATTAGAA
>JACDCB010000054.1 GCA_013694585.1 Candidatus Nitrosopumilus sp.
AAGTTGAATTAACTAATAAGGAATACAAGTTCTTTCCTATTACCAATCCATTTGTTTTAGATAAGCTGTTTATCTTGGCACATTCATTTACTACCGATCCAAATAAGTCTACTTCCTTGTTATTAGAGCCCAAAGCAACTTCTACTAACCCATAATTCATACTAATTCTATAATCGATTGGGGGCAAGTGTTCCTCTGCTAATTCTTGATTCAAAGGTTTGCCTGATTTAATCATTGAAGTGGTGCAATCAAAAACATCCTGCAATGCCTGTTGATTACGGAGATTTGATGTTTTTGGAAAGTAAAAAAACAAATTATCCCCACTATTTTTAACAATTTTCCCACCGTATTGATTAAGTATGGTACTCATGGAATTCAAAAAAAGTGAATAATATTTTCTTAACTTTTTAGGGTCTTTAATTTTTGCAGTTTCTTGTGTGGAATTAATTATATCTATAAATCCTATACAATATTGTTGTGTGAAATTAATAAAATTTATTTGTTCTTGATTACTTTCTTTAGTTAAACTATTTGAATCCATGTTTGATCTTGGACCACCAACAATGGAATTATTGAAAGTGTTTTCAAAGTTATCATCCTTATCGTAATCAGATAGATTGTTTAGGCTATCTATCATATTTATATGGATAATATAGATCAGGTACTATATATGGTTGTTGCTTAATATTGCGAATATATACCAATATCCTTTTAGAAGATTCATTTTAGTGAATTTTTCAAAAGGATAAAGGCGTGTACATATTTATATAAATAAGCCTAAAGTTTTTTACATTCATCAGACTTGATAGTATTAAATTTGAATTTCTAACACTCCGATCCGATCCCTTGTCAAATTGAAGAAATACAAATTAAACTTAGTTCTATTATTTAGTATATCTTTAGTGATCAAATCATTATTCAATCATATATTAACTGCACTACTATCCTCTACGTTATTTAAAATCTCAATTCACATCATAATTATAAAACAAACTTGTAACCATTCAATTTTCATTTAATATTCAATTGAAGATATCGTCATTCTATATTAAGTTATGGTGATCTCGCTTGTCTAAACATGATAAAAAATATGCATAGTTGTAGATCCATATCTCTATCAAAATCCACTATAAAGAAATATGTCGAGATAAGGCAGAGGGGAAAAATAGACAGACATTACAAGGATAGGTGGGTGATGAGAGAGATGATTGAGTAGTGATTCTCCACTTTTAGGTTGAGAATATCTAAATCCAGAATACTATAATTACTTGAGCATATAATCAATTCTTTTTAGTAATTCTTCGAGTTCAATTGGTTTTTGAATAAACAAATCTCTGCTTAATTCATGAAAGTCTTTTTCTTGATATTGTTGATAATACGCCTCGCTAGCAGTCAAAAAGCATATCCTAATATTATTATCTATTTCCTTTATTTTCTTGTACAAATCAAAACCATCTAGATGTGGCATTTTAATATCAAGAAGTGCAATATCGTAGTAATTTACTTCAAATTTTGACAAGGCTAAACTAGAGTCATTAAATGTGTCTACTTCAAATCCGTGAAATTCTAGGATGCGTTTGAAAGAGAAGGTAATGTCGTCTTCATCATCTACGATAAGAATTTTTATCTTATTTTTTTTGTTTTTCATTTCATACACTCACTCCAAAACTATTTTGTATCAGGTCGGTCTTAATTAATGGTATTATAAAAGAGAAAGTTGCACCTTTTCCATCTTTATTATTTTCAGCCGACATACTTCCACCATGGGATACAATAATATTTTTTGAAATGTACAAGCCCAATCCAGTACCTTGAAACGATCTAGTAGAAAATTTAGTAAAAAGATGAGGAAGGATTTCTTCTGAGATCCCACTTCCCGTGTCTTTAATGATTATTTCCGCGTATCCGTATCCATTTGGACCATCTCCTTTTGATATCTTAAGAGTTATCTTGATCAATCCATCTTTTTCAATAAATTTTATAGCATTATCGAGCAAATTAGAAATAACCTGAACTATTCTTTCCTTATCAGCATAAACAAGAGCATCTGGTCCTCTGATTTCTTTTTGTAATGCATAATGCAATTTTATATGCCTTTTATGAGAATGGGATTTTTTTAATTCTCTTGTATAATCCTTTATGACGGTAATTAATAAATCGTTTAAGTTGAAATTTTCTTGTTGCAATAAAAGTTTGTCACTTTCAATCCTAGTAACATCTAAAATATTCTTTATCAAAACGTTAAGTCTTTTAGCATTTCTATGAATTGCTTCTATTGATTCATTCTTATTAATATCATATTTTAATAAATTTGCAAAAGTCAAAATACTTTGTGTTGGAGTTCTTAGCTCATGAGCAGCGATATTAACAAATTCATCTTTTGCTTTGTCAGCCAGCCTAAGCTTTCTTATGTATTCTTCTTTAAGTTTGTCTGCGTCTTTAAGTTTTTCATATAGTTCAGTTTGTTTCCATAATGTTTCAAAAATGGTAACAAAGGAAACAACCTTAGGTTTACTTGTAGAATATACTGCTGAGCCAACTGCTTCGGTAAATTTCTGCTTGGTATCATTTTTTAATTCCACTATCAGGGAGTACTTTCTATCTACGACTAGCATATTTATCTGCGCATCAAAAGGCGATTCGATATGTCGAACTTCAATATTTTTATTTTGATTTAGATTGTCAATTTCATTTTCTGAATTAGTAAATGTTGGAGTAATTATTCTAATTTTTACGTTCTTATTTGAAGAATCTATCAAAGATTGCATTATTCCGTCGTTTTCCTCTCTCATAAAAACAGTAGAAGTTGTAAGTATAAGCATTATTTCAAAAGTACTGGATTTTAAAATATCAAAATAAATGTTCCTTATTTCGAATGGGTTCTTAATTACATCTATAATTTCGGGAACTATGCCCTTCTCAATTTCATCAATTTTTTCTATTGCAGAAATGGATTTATCCCACAAGTTCTCAAAAAAGAAATGATGTTGTTCTACAATTGCCTTTGAATTGCTATAAACAACTTGAGACAATAATTGTAAATTTTTCATTGTCGCCGATGCAATGTACTCGTTTTCATTTACTGCAAAATTTCCTTTTAGCCCAGGTAAATGATGCACCTCAGCTATTTTCAATAATTCTTTGCAAAAAGCAAGGTTTTCTTTCGTTATCTCGGTAATAAATCGACATTTTATATCTCTTTTCTTCAAGTCAAACATCGCTTTATTAAAAACGTCTATTCCAATCGCGACTGAAGGCCAATATTGGTCTGCACAAATTAATAGACTATTTCTAGAATTATTTAAGACATTCAGGATTGTCTTAGTAGACTCTTCTAATCCTTCTGCAGTACCTATTCCCTCCATCTTATCTAAAAAGTAATGCATACTTATTAATTTTTTATATAAATGGTAGTAAATGGCATATAGTGTTTTTTTTTGACAATAACATAAAAATTA
>JACDCB010000270.1 GCA_013694585.1 Candidatus Nitrosopumilus sp.
ATTGCTCCCAGAATAAAGTCTGCAGGTTTTCTCTATCAAAAAATCCGTTTGAAATAATTCCATGATCTCTTGGATATTTTCCTGTCAAAATGCTAGCTTGTACGGTACTTGTAACTGATGGAAATACGGGTTTCATATATCCATATTCACCTTCGTTTTGAAACAAACTCGAGATGTTAGGATATTTTTGAGATGAAGAATCTAAGTGAGAAACATCTAATCCCACAATATCTAGAATAATAAAATATTTTGAATTTTTATTATTGTTGTTTGCCAAGCAAAAGAATCTATTGGCTTTAGTATTTATTAATCATTAGAAATGATGATTAAATAAATTTTTGACTAGAGGCAGTATACACGTAGCTTTGATTGCCCAGTATTGTCCACGTTAATATTAACTTGGAAAAACCAAAATAATAGTTAGCGACTGGATTTCCGTTAATTAATTGCTTAATCCAACAAAGAAATAAAGATTGATTGATTTAAACAAAAGAAAGAAAAGGAAAACTATGGCAGACATATATGAAATTAGTTTGTCAATTTATACGTGTATTAATCAATCTTTTGTATTTTTAAAAGTATCTCGCACTTGGGACAACTCAACCCTAAGAACTTGAACAATAGGTCCCCATCCTCAAATTCCTCTGTTATTAATTGACTTAGATTTATTACTTCTTTACAAGATGGACATTTTGCCATATGTATGAGATGTTGTCAGTTCTTATTTAAAATTAGTGAATGATATTATGACCACCTCTATCAGCTGCTTGGAAAAAGATATAACATGGTGAATTTTCAATTATCTTTTGTACTTTTTGAATAATTAATACTCGGATATGAAGTTATTTTGGTCCTTGAGGGCTAGACATATTTAGAAAATTACTCACAAAAGGAAATGGTTTTTAGTTCAAATGCATCTTTACCGGGATGAGGTTAAATTCTTTGTGTCTAGTAAGTATATTATTTTTTAATGTTAGCCTAATGAATTCTATATGTATTGACATCCAATAGAGTGAACATACATAGGGACGATGCTGGGAAATCAAGTAAAACATGTTTCTCATTATCAGATACTCCAATAAATAAAGATAAATTAAGTTTTGATATCGGCAGCAAACTAGGTCCATATTTGTCTTGTGAACCACGTGAATTTGAAATGAAAACGAATATTCATACAAGAATTATTTATGTATGTTACCATATATAGTATAGGTTATCTTATCATGTTAAATAGTAATAGTATTTTCCTGTTGTAGGTCGGACTTGAATATTCAGAAAATAATGAGGGTAGATGGTAGGAAAGTAATAATGTTCAT
The DNA here is from genome assembly GCA_013694585.1 of Candidatus Nitrosopumilus sp. Taxonomy (GTDB): domain Archaea; phylum Thermoproteota; class Nitrososphaeria; order Nitrososphaerales; family Nitrososphaeraceae; genus Nitrosocosmicus. Next base: position 1,317 of record JACDCB010000270.1, read on the forward strand.
CGCGGAATTTAATGTGTTAAAGTTAAAGTGATCCATTATTGTTTTTGATAATCAAGAAATTGTTTATATTACTGTTAGGTGCACCTAATATTGCATCTAATAAAGCATTGTTGTCAAGCAAAATCAAGATCCAAATCCCTTGCTTGATGTCCCAATGTCTTACCTGCAAACCAATACACATCTGGAAAATCTGGAAGTTGTTGAAAGGGTTGGCGTCACATTACACCGGGATTGGCTTAGTGATGGAAAAAAGGATGATATTTTAAATGTCACCCAATTTTCATCTTTCAACAAAATTATCCTAATATTAGATTTCATATTCAATTCAGCAAAATCTATTAAATGTATAGATCTAATCAAGAGTAAATAAAGAAAGCCAGGATCATACCTTAATTACCTTTCTGCATATGTAAAAATATGAAAGGCTATCAAAAACTAACTATCATTACTTCTATTTTGGGACTTATAATTCCGTTTATCGGACTCTTTTTGTATTTTCTGATTAATAGCTTTATTGGAATCCCAATATTGGCACTTTTCGTTGGTTGGGCGCTACTAATCGCGATAGCTATAATAGCAATAAACGTAGGTGCAATTGTTGCGGCCTTTAAAATTAAAAATACGAAAATCGTGGGAGGTATCTTGATAGCATGTGGGGTACTCCTTTTTGCACTGATTCAATGGTTTGCAATACCGGCATTGGTACTATTTGTCATTGCAGGGATATTGGCCCTAAGAGAAAAGAAGACGCTCAGTAATTTTAAAAGCGAGAATCTAAAACCCTAGTAAGATATTTATTATAATAATTTTTAGACAATTCTCGCATTAATTTTTTTAAAAGTATACTAGAAACACTTACGACGAAGGGGCCTGTTTTAGATAAATATGAAGATAAAAATAGTAAATATTTAAAATGTTCTTTTTATTTTTTCAATTTCGACAAAAAAACTGCCGGAATTTATTTTAATCTTCACTCATTTCCTTCTCAGCGTCTTCACATTCTGACATATCTCCGATACCTGATGACCACTTCTTTTCACTGCAATTATTTATGTTGTAATAATGTATGCCGTTATTATCAATCAAGTATTGGCCTCTTTGCTGAGAATCAGATAAGATATTATTGTTAGAAACATCATTACTAAAATTCT
>JACDCB010000034.1 GCA_013694585.1 Candidatus Nitrosopumilus sp.
AATTGTTATTTGACTATTTGAAAGCAAGTAGAATGGTATTCAGGATATGGCCGGCCATAGAGGGCAACCACAGCCAAAAAATGATTACAATCAAGGCGGCGCACCTTTCACATATCTTGACAAATGCAAGTCTAATCTTCCATCTGAGCAAATATGCCCCATATAGTGGAAGAAGACGTCAGTATTGAACGATATATCGAAATTTTTTCTCCAAGAGGACATGGAATGCTGCAAGGGACAATCTTAGGCACCACGTGAAAAGAGGGAATGAGAGATTAGTTTAAAAAAGGAGTCAGTATTGAGAAAAATTAATCAGTATTTTCCATTAATAGTAAACTAAAAGTAAAAGTAGCACCCTTTCCAACCTTATTGTTAAAAGCATCTATGGAACCACCATGAGCTTCTATTATTCCTTTAGAGATAAACAAACCCAAACCTACCCCTTTTCCGGAAAATGAATAGAATTTTTTGAATAGTTTATCAAACATATTTGCTTCAATACCACTACCAGAATCTATTATTGATACTATTACATATCTACTTGCTTTTACCTCTTCTATAATCCCCTTTGGCCCTATAGATTTATCGTCTACAGAATTATCGTCAGTTCCTTTACTTTTTTTATCATAAAAAGATAGTTCAACAGAAACCGCTATCAATCCTATTCCCTGTCCGCGGCTACCAGCTTCTTTACCAATAGTTGTATTTTTCATAGAATGTACAGCATTGTTTAGCAAGTTAGTAATTACTTCATAAATCCTCACTCGATCAACATAGACCATTATTGGGTCCTTTTGTGTTGAAAACGTGAACTGAATGGGAGGATCCTCTTCCTTAAATCGATTACTGTAATCTAACAAAATATTTTTGATTTTGTCATTAATATTTATTTTCTCCTTGTGCAATTCTAATTTGCTATTCTCAATTCGAGCTACATCCAATAAATTATCAATTAAATAACTCAGTCTATTCGCATTTCGCTCAATTGAAGTAATATATCCACCATATTCGGAATCTATATCTTTATACCAATTATTTTCTAGAGCCATTTCTACATAGCCCATGATAGCTTGAGTCGGAGTTCTTAACTCATGAGCAGCTATATTTATGAACTCTCTTTGTAGTTTATCTCGGAGTTCTAGTTTTTCATTTGTTTCCTTTACTTCTTTATTTGATGTTTTTAGTGAAACATTAGTATTTTGTAACTGTTTTGTGATATCTTTAAGATCGGTATTTGATTTGACTAATTCATTTGTCCTTTTGCTTATTTGCTTTTCCAGGTTTTTATTCCATCTTATAAGAAATAAAATAAGAATCATTATGGAGGCGGTAGTAATTGCAAGCAACGAAATCGTTCCTATTCTTTCTGTGAAAAGTAAACGCTCAATTTGAGAATATATTTGTGATGTTGGAGTTATAATAAATACCTCATAAGCTGGTGCAGCACCAGGAGTATCGGTAAGAAATATGGGGTATCCCGTTGTGAGTCTTTCTCCTAATCCGCTGATAGTATAAACAGCAGATCCGGGCTTGCCAGCTATCACATTTCGCATCAAATTATTGAGATCTTTATTATGCTGGGTAAAATTTTGAGCATATTCATCGAAAAAATTCTTGCCTACGAGGTTGACATTTCCGTGAACAAGATGTGTTCCATTAGCATCTAGAACCGACATATATGGTGATTTAATATCATAGACATTTCCTAACCTTTTAAAGAAGTCGTCTGTTGACAATGACAATCCCACCATTCCAAGAAACTTTCCGGATTCCTCATTTATTATTGGGTCAGAAATTATGATTCTATAAGCATTATTGTTACTAGTTGAGTTGTTAGTACTAAATGACGACTGACCACTAAAAAATAAAGGTTCTTTGACTTCACTTACTTGTTTATAATAGTCCTGAGATACAATACTACTTTCGCCAGCATTGATATCATTATTAGTAGTAGTAGTCTTATTAATGATATTGTCATTTTCATCATCCACATTGAAAAATAGTGATTCTCTTAGCATTTCTGAACTGGGGAAGCTAGAATTTATGATTCCCTCATCATTTGCAATAAACAAGAGATCTGTCATTCCCAATAGACTTTTACTGTTATTATAGAGATCTTGCATTGCTTGTATTAACATAAAATTTGAATAATTTCCATTCTGGATTAATGCTGATTTAGATAATACCTCCAACTTTGTTAACAAAAGTTCTAAATCCGAGGATATATGTTCAGATAAAGCTTTGTTGGAATCAATTTGCTTATTACTTTGATCTTCAAAAAGGCTTTTCCGTATCTTATCTTCTGATGTATCCTGTAATACGAAATATATTCCATATGATGAGACAACTATTATGAATATAGTTAAAAGTACTACATTCTGAAATTTTCTGAAGAAAGAAAACATAACAGGTCGGTATTTGTTATCCGCATTACTCAAATAATATCCTCATGGCACATTTGTATAAAAAGTAATCCCATTTACTTGGAAATAATTTCAAACTCGTTTTGTTAGCATTAAGCTGTTCGCTCCTTTGAGCCATGGCCAACCTTTAATGTATATAAAATTTTATATTTATCATACTTTTGTGGCTAACTTTACATTTTCTGCATATACACAATAAGAAACCTAAAATGATTTTTTTTGGTACGTTTTATAATAAGATAATAACTAATAGAAGAATACGATAACAAGAATTTCAAGAATGAGTATAATAAAAATAATCCTTTACTGGAGGCCTATAAAGGAGTCAATAGAAAATGCACCGACGACGACGACAATCAGTATTATTGAAATAATAAGATAAGTTATATCAATTTCATAGGAGGTATCTGTAGGATTGATATAGGCTGCATCCATCTTCTTTTTCTTCATAATTACAATACAAATCATAAAAATTGCAAAAAATAGCGCAACTACTGGAACAATCAAACCAATTATAAGAAAAAATCTTATATTTTAAGTTTCAGAAAGTCAGTAGAATTGGATTCGATTCTCTTAACATAAACAATCCAGGAATATAAGGGGATTTTATGGTACTTTTGCTTGTAACTATTTCTATTGGTTCCAAAGAATTGTTCTTGACTATAACAGCTGAGCATTGCGCAATACTCTTTTTGTATGACACATCCACTCCACAGACAAATTCGATTTCTCTGTCAAAATCATCTTTTATGATAACCTTTTTTGCAAGTTGTTCTTGCAACTTCCTTGCATTAACGTATTGATTGGTACTATCCAAATTAGACGTATTATGAGAATCTATTTGATTGCGCTATTAAAAGATTGTATACTATGACCAACGAATAACTTTTTAATCAAATATTCCTTTATAGCTACAATTTGGTCTGTATCCATGGGGATTGTATTTAAGGTTGAATATAAACACTACCAATATTAGCATGAAACTGGATAGAAATGTTTAACTAACTCTGGAGAGCAGGCAGCCTATTGTTTCATAGTAAACTCTTATCGAATCAATATTTTCTACATGCAATGCAATCATTCAAAGGTTGAAGTAGCCAAAGTAATTAGAGTTTTATATAAAGCTAGTTACTATTTCTAGGTATTGCTATAATAAATAAGAAAAAAAATAATTGAGAAAATAAAATTCAAAAGAATTATTTTAGTGCACCGAATATCGTTTCTTCAATAAACAATTCCAAAAGCCACATATAATCTGGGAGAATTGGGCCTGATGCACTCTTGGATAAAGCGATACTATTGTTTAATACAGATAGAGAATCGCTGTGGGTATTATTGAATAACGTTACACCATAAAAGACCCATTTATTATCAATCAGTCGTCCAAGGTCTGACGAGACCCAAGTGATATTTTGCCCATCCATAGTTTCAATAATTCCATTTCCTCTTCCTAGAAGAAGACCATCGGATATATGGGTGTTTATATAGGTTTGATTATTAGTTACATTCTCTACACCATTTAATAATCCGTTCTCAAGATATCGTTGTTTCGTTATTAAGTAGGGGAACAATGATACATTTTTGGAACTCTATAACTTTTCCTCATTCGGTATATATTGCATCCGACATGTTTAGAAAATTTATATCCTTACCCATTATACTCGCCTGACTATGCTGTGCTTGAATATTAATAACAGATGGAATAAGAAGTAGACTTGCGATTAAAATAGATATACTCAATAATGATAAAGATGCCGACAATTAGACGTATCTTATTCTATGTATATATATACTTGTTGATATGAGTGTTGTGCGCTAAGTCATTCATATTGTTAATGCAACGTTAATTATTAACTCTAAATTATGCATAAAGTCTAAATAACTATTGACTTAGAGATGACAGGCTATTCAAACCGCTTATTAAAAATTGTCATTATTTGGCGCTCCATTATAAGATTTACAACTAGGACATTGTAATATTATATCGCGATAATTATAAACCATTACATTTTCTGCTAAAACAAATCCACAATACCCA
>JACDCB010000063.1 GCA_013694585.1 Candidatus Nitrosopumilus sp.
TTGGCACAATTCCTGGTCTAAAACAGCAACTCTATGACTCAAATTTCCGTGTTTATCCAATTGCTTATTATAATATTCACAAATCTTTTATATAAATCGTGAATTGAAGGAAATGAACCAGTCAGAAGAGAATATTTAAAAAATTGACGAATTTTGAAAATAAAATGGTTTTTAACAAAAAAAGTTGAAGAAGCTGCTAAGGGCTTAAAAAAAACATTATCTAAAAGAAAATCAATTAATTAAGATAAAATTTGATATAGAAGGTTGGTTATGCTCAAGTTTTACAAACACTGTATGTATCGACAGAATCTTTGGCCTGCAGACTATATAACTACTATTCTTACTCCTCGTGAAATAGTAAGTCCTTGTATGTATCCAAACAATCACTCTTTTGCAAATAACCACACTTACAAATATCCGATAGGTTTCCCAAATTAGGAAAATAACTCTTTATACTTATTATTCCTTGCAAATGAATTTTAAAAATTTTATCAAATTAATGTTGTGAATTATGATGGATTGTACCCATTCTTAATAACTGGGCAAGTAAGTATAACTAACGTAAAGGATCTTATCAATTCATTATCCGATCTAGGATGTGTAAATTTGGTTTCATAGGTAGCAGACATAGGAAGGATTAAATTGACGGAAATGTAATAAAGGGTAGCCGGCCATAGCGTTAGGGCCCGACCCGGTCCCATTCCGAACCCGGAAGTCAAACCTAATGTCGCTGATGGATACTGACGTGCGTGAGCCGTTGGGAAACAGCAGTGCTGGCACTTTTACTAGTATTATTCTACATATAATTAACAGTAAAAAAAAATAAGATTATACTATATGTTTTGATACTCCTCGAGGAATTTTATGATAGTACGAATTCCAAACCCAGTAGAGCCTTTAGGATTATAACTCTTGTCAGCAGTTCCATCTTGGGTCCATGCAGTTCCGGCGATATCAAAATGAGCCCAGGGCACATCACTTACAAAATATGACAAAAACGCTGCAGCTGTAATTGTCCCACCGGTCCTGCCACCAATATTCTTAATAGTAGCAACATTACTCTTTATGAGATCTGAAAACTCCTCTGACAATGGTAATTGCCAAATTTTCTCCCCAGTAATATTAGATATAGATACTAATTTATTTACCAATTTATTGTCGTTCCCTATAATTCCAGCTATGTTTGTTCCCAAGGCAATTATGCATGCACCTGTTAAGGTAGCAAAATCAAGAATACATTTCGGAGAATATTTGGCAACACCATAAGCCAATGCATCAGCCAAGATCAATCTGCCTTCAGCATCGGTGTTCAAAACTTCGACGGTCTTACCGTTATACATTCGAATAATATCCCCTGGTCTATACGAAGATCCCGAAGGCATATTTTCTACTGCTGGGATAATCGCCACCACGTTGATTGGAAGATCTAAATTCCCCAAGGCCTTCATTATACCTAAGACCGTACACCCACCGCTCTTATCAAATTTCATTTCGTCCATCCTATCGCTGGGTTTAATGGATATACCACCAGTATCAAACGTTACTGCTTTTCCGACAAGGACGATGGGTTTGTCGGTAGATGTTGAATTATTGTATTCCACTATGATTAACTTGGGTTCGTTTTCACTGCCTTTACCTACCGATATAATCCCATTCATACCTAAGTCCTTAATTTGGTTCTGATTTAATATATCAACATGAATGTTTTTCATTTTTTCTAGAGTTTTAGCAGAGTTTGCCAAAGCATTTGGATCAATCACATTTGGTGGAGAATTTGCAAGGTCTCGGGCATAAAAAACTGCTTCGCATATATTCACTAGCTTACCAATATCAATTTTATTCCTATCATTAGAATCGTCTGTAGAAATTATGACTACCGAATAATTTTCATAAAAGGTGGGTAGTGTTTTATCTGCTTTATCCTCTTTAAATTTATTAAATTCGTACAAGGACAAGACTAAGCCTTCGATTATTGATACGACTTGAGAGGAACTCGAATAGAAATTAGATATTATGACGTTAGGAAAGTTTAACTCCTTTGCTTTAAGAGAGATTATTCCCCCAAGCTGTCTTAATTTATCTTCATTGAGTTTTTTACCGTCTCCAATCCCTAATAACATAATCTTTAATAGCTTTTCACCATCATTCACATAAAGTATCATATTTTTTCCAAATTTCCTTATATTTTCTAAATGTTCCTCATGAATGACTTTGTGTGTATTCAAAATATCCATTAATTTAGTATTTTTACTTAAATAATTCAGATCTTTATTGCTCTCATCTAGCCCGATGACAAATAATCCTTCAAATATATCTAGATCATCAATACTTTTTATTGATATTTCTACCATAGATGTAGTGAATACATATTTTATAATTACTTAACTGATTATAAATAAAAGCGGCTTTTTCTTATTTGATTTCTTGCTTTTTTTTGCTTTAATTAATCCACTTGATTGAACAACCAATCGATGGATCAAAATCCTTTTCGATAGTAGATTTTTTTCCATCCAGTATTTTTTGAATATTATTTTCCATGATGTTGACTGTGGCCTTAGAGTTAGGTTCTAAAGCATCATTAATTTTGCCATGAAAAGCAAGTTTTTTAGATTCATCAAACAGAAATGGATCTGGGGTACACACCGCTCCGTAGTCCCTAGCAACACTTTGAGTTTCATCTATAAGGTATGGGAAATTGAGAGAATATTCTTGGGCAAATTTTACCATATTATCGATTCCCTCTCCTTCATAACTTGAGTCGTTACTATTTATTCCAATAATTTGTAAATCGGAGCTTTCAAACTTAGACTGCAGTGAGATCAAATCATTTATTCTAGCTTTAACGTAAGGACAGTGATTACAAATAAACACTATCAAAAGGGTATGTGAATTAATATCCTTTAAGGAGCAATTTTTATTGTCAACTCCTTTTAATGAAAAATTAGGCGCCTGAGATCCAGATATCAGCTTTTGTGACGATTGCGTTTTGACCATTAAATAGTTGGTTATGAAAATAAATAAAAATGTTATTAGTTATCAAATTAATGTCGAGTCACGAAATCACGGCTAAATTGGCCTGCCTATTCCTCTATAAAGATTTTTTTCGAAATTATCTGGGTTTAGATATCCTCTCCCGTCGTAAATAGGAGTTTGACCGATTATGGAGGTATTAAGCCTCAAATATTCTTGATGATTGGTAGCCAAGATTATAAGATCGCGATTGGTAACAGCATAATCTAAATTATTAACTAGTTCTACATTTTTATATTTTGAAATAAGACTGTCTTCTTTTACCAATGGATCATGTACTATAACGGCTTTAATTTTTAATCTAGTCAATTCTTTTAGTAATTCATAAGTGGGTGATAGTCGGGTGTCAGACACTCCACCGCGAAAAGCAAGCCCCAGTATGGTTATTTTGGATTTCCTAATTATTTTTCTAGGAAGCATTTTTAATGCATTGTTCAAAGAGTAGGAAGGCATATCATTGTTAATTGTTCTGGCGGTTTTAGTAATTCTACAATTTATCTTATTTCTTGTCGCAACATCAAGGATGAATTGAGGATAAATCGGGATACACGCACCACCGACCCCAATTCCTGGATCATGTAAATGACAGAAATTCTGTGAGTTGGCAGCCTTTTTGGCTTCCCAAAAATCGATATTTAATCTATCACTGAACTTCGCAAGCTCGTTTGCAAGAGCTATATTTACATCCCTGTAAACACCTTCAAATAACTTTTCAGCTTCAGCCGTTTTAATTCCCAAGATTCGTACTATTCCTTTCTTATAGATAAGACCAAACAATTTTTCCGCAAGATCTAAACTATAATTATCATTTGATGATACTATTCCCGGATGAGCCTCTTCGATATCAAAAATGGCACGACCCTCGTAAATTCTTTCAGGATTATAAATCACAAAAAAATCTGATGCAGCTCTCATGCCAGATGATTTCTCTAGAATAGGTATCAAAAACTTTTCTGTGGTTCCAGGCGGAACTGACGGATGGATAGAGACGATGTCATTTCTCTTTAAACCATTCCCTATGGCTAAAGCCACCTCTTTTACAGCACCTAAATCGGCTTTGTTTTTTCTTATCAGGACAGGGACGCATATCATCTTCAATTTTGAGTTACGGGACGCTTGGATCGGGTCATCGTATACCAATAATTTGTTATCGTTTAAGCCATTGGTAAAAGTTTCATTAACCATTGGTTCTGGAATATGAGTCACCCCTTTTCGAGTATTTTCTAAAACTTTTGCAGATTTATCAATGCCTATTACAGTTACACCTGCCCTCAACCAAGCAGAGGCAATTGGAGCTCCCACATGACCTAAACCATATACTGATACGATGTATTCACCTGACTTAAATTTTCTAATGATAGAGTCAAAAGGCTCTAAGGTAACACCGCTTTGAATGAGCGTATTAGGCATATCCTTGTTTCCACCTGATTTCACAATTTGAATATTTTATCATCTTGTTATTATATTTTGACAAAGATGTTCAAACCTCATCGGATTGAACGTCCAACTAGAGGTTAATTCTTGGAAATTGAAACACTAGTAAAAGAGAAATTACTGCTTTTGTCCACTAGTAATAGGCAATGTTTTTCCCAAGCTACGAGCTAAATATCGCAGGTTCTGAATGGTTTATCATATTTATCGTCATTATTATTTTCATATTTCCGAAGAAAATCGGAAGTATTTCTAAAACCATGGGTAAATTTGTAGGGGAATACGAAAAGGCAAAGGGGAAAATAATGGATCAAAAAAACATGTTCGCCTCAGATACATCAGTGACTGCCAATAACCACATTTACAAAGGACCGCAAATTCAAAGACCCATATCGTCGGAACGTGAAAAACTAGAAATTATTGCCAAATCCTTGAGCATAAATTCTGATAATATGGTAGACGATGAATTAAGAAATCTAATATCATCCAGATTGAAAGAAACTCAAAATAGAGAACACTAATTGATATCAAATCAAGGTTTTATGCTTTGAGCAAACTGACCTGACCCATCTAAACCTGACTAATTCTCATTAGGAGGCATTAACAGCTCTGCTTCCATTAGTTGCTGAATCAACTGAACTACCTCCTGTTCTATTTGTTGTCGGGGGAGACCTAGTTTTTCTGAGAAACTGTCGGCTAATTGGTTTATGGTTTTATCTCCAGTACAATTTTCCCAAAACTCGATAATGTTCTCATTTACCATGAATCCTTGTCCTTTTTCATTAACTAGAGCTAAGGATCCATCCTCCTGCTTAGTTACTTTGCCGGTCTTCATGGGCATATACTTTTCATAGTCAATCTGAAATCTCAAGGTGGGTTTGCCGAATCCTAGTTTATCTCTGACTGCCGGATTCATTTTTTCAATCGACCATGGGGGGTCCCAAACTATTTGTACATTAATATCACCCACTCCTTTTATGGTATTGACATATTTTTTTACGTCACTTACTAAAGTATCGTGTAGTGGACAACCACGAGTAGTCATGGTCATTTTAATATCAATATTATTTTTTTCTGAAACATCCACGTTATAAATCAAACCAAGATCAACTACATTAACTGGAATTTCTGGATCCATACATTTTCTTAATTCAGAAAAGACTCTTTCCCTAGTTATTTGCTCTGTAGACACTATTCAATGTGTATTCAACCGCTTTTTAAATTTTTTTGCTTGGCCTTTAAACGTCGTAGCCTAATTATCAGTCAGACTGAAATAGTGACCTCAGGTTTGATTCATATGGCGGATATATCACCCCTTTCTCCGTTATTATCCCAGCAATTAGATCTGGAGAGGTCACATCAAAAGCAGGATTAAAAATTCTCACCCCTACTGGTGCTATTCTTTTATCACCAATTTTTACTACTTCATCCACGGAACGCTCTTCAATAACGATATCTTCTTCGCCATTATTCATATCAAAAGTTGACAACGGTGCAGCAACGTAAAATGGTATATTATGGACTTTAGCAAGTAGAGCCACCTGATAAGTACCTATCTTGTTAAAAACATGGCCTGATTTTAATATTCTATCAGCTCCGACCACTACTTTATCAATCATTTTGTTTGACATTAAATAACCGACTGCAGTATCTGGAATCAAACTAACGTCAATACCATCATGCACTAATTCAAATGCAGTAAGTCTTGATCCCTGCATTACGGGTCTAGTCTCTGTTGCAATAACGCTAACCTTCTTCCCTGATTCCATTACTGACCTGATTACACCAAGCGCTGTTCCATAAGAAACTGTAGCCAATGCTCCAGCGTTACAATGGGTCATTACTACCTCCCCATCATTAATTAAATCAGAGCCAAATTTTCCAAGCATCTTGTTGATAGTAACATCATCATGAGACATCTTAATTGCTTGAAGGACTGTATGTTTCTTGATATCGTCTACTCCATCGTATTTCTTTGCTTCCTCAAATACTCTATCTAATCCCCATTTGAGGTTGATGGCTGTGGGTCTGGTCTTGAGTAAAATATCATATGCAAGTCCTAACTCCTCCATTATCTTAGTCTTGTTATTGCTAGTGCTATTTTTAGCACACAGGGCAAGCCCCATCGCTGCAGCAACACCAATTGCAGGTGCTCCACGAATTGCCAACTTTTTTATTGCATTTGCTACCTCCAAATGGTTTTTACAAGTAATATATTCGAGTGATTCAGGCAATTTAGTTTGATCAATCAATTTCACACCATCATTTTCCCAAGCGATTGTAGTAAGATAACCACCGTTGTTAGGCTTAGCCATTATTGATAAATGATTTTACCAATTCACTATTTATTTCTACCAACATACCAAATACAATAAATATTTTTATTAGCATGTATTCTCTTAATCGCATGGTCTTAAAAGTATCAGAGATACTGCTCCTTCCAAGGCGGAAATTGATAGTTTCATCTCAGGAAATTAATTTAAACAAAGTAGATGACGGTAAGAGAGAAAATACAATATTTGTTTTGATGGTTAAGGAATCGAGTGGATCAGCAGGAGGTAGAGGAGGAGGATCGGGTATGAGAAAGATCGACAGAATCTTTGCTTTCAAAATAACTGGAAATAGCGATGATCAAATTTATGAAACTGAAGATCCACAAGAGATTGAAGAATTTGATATCCCCTACAGTGCCGTAGCAATGGATATCGTTTTGGAGTCTGGCATCTCATCGGTAGTTCAGGGTGTAATTGATCCTGACATGGTCAATGGATACTTAGAATTAATAAAAAAGGCAACCTAATTAATAAGAATCCAAATAGTTATCGAACATGTTTAAAGTAAAAATGATCCTGTTTACAATCTAAAGAGCAAAATTCAGACTTGCAACTGAAATCATTTTTTTCATAATTACACTTTATGGGCTCAATATTATTAAACTCTTTATTGCAAAAAGTGCAAATGCTTTCCAATAAAGGTATTCCTAATTCTGTGAATTTTGAATCACATTTTCGTTTCTCTTTATACCAAAGAATTTGACAAGATGTTTTTTCAGAGAAAGTCATGGCAATATCAAAAGCTTCATAAAATCCGGCAGCAGTAAATTGCCTGTAATATGCTCTATTTTTAGAATGTGATTTAAAAAATGCAATGACCCAGTATTCTACAATTGGTTCATAGTCTGAATCATGGTCCATTACTCATAACCTGGATTTCATAATTTAATACTATGTTTGATTCTGGATATCTCCAATGCCCTTACAAATCATATAGGCAGCCACGTACTCGGGAAGGGTATTCTTTCCAGTTTTTATGCTAAATTGTTTTCCTTTCAAAGATATTTTGATGTTTAATTTTGATTCTATTTCAACCTTAGAATCTCCGATAAAGCAGGCATCCACAAAAGGATTGAATGAATCCAAGTCTTTACAAAAAGCTTTGATTAATCCACTCTTACTGTTAATGGAGCCAGCGAGTCTGAATATTCTATGAATATCCATAGTGACGTTAGGATCGATTTTTGCAGAGAGGTCCAAAATATGGGTATTAATAGCGTCCTTGATGTTGTTATTATTTGCATCCTGCATCCGATTATATTTCTTGACAAACTTGTCATCAATTTTATGATTCTGAATAGACAGATGGATGGAATCAAAAATTCTTCTTCTCCATCCCTGATTATAGAGAATCTTATTGGACATTGGTATAAGGGCACCTTCGTTGTTTCTTCTAATACCTAAATTCTCAATCAAGTATCCTTTACCCATTAAATATTGTGCAAAGGCATTTCTTTTCTTAGCAGATGCATCATAAAAATTCTTATCAACAACGTGAACGTGATATCCGTTATTGCCAGAAAAATAGACAAATATACATTCACTATCAATTCCGAAATCATCATTGAGTATTTCTACTAACTTTTTGACTTCCACGTTTAATGATTTAATACATCTAGCACACGGTATATCGATAATTTGTAATCGAGTACTATTGCACCCGACGCATTTGGAGATGATACCTTTAGAAATAAAGCTACAGTCCTTACATAAAACTAAATTATGACTTTGAGCACACTCTAAATGAAGATCCTTCCCATCAATATCAAATATGAGATCTGACCCGATCCAGCCTTTTTGATCGATTTCTGCCGTCGGGCTTTGATACCTGGACGAGGAATAAAAGATATCAGAAGGAGAAAATTTTATAATATATGCATATAGCTCTTTCTTATCGTTAAAGGCCAAATGTCTACGGATTTTTCCATCGAATAATCTAAATCCAAATTCATGTTCATTAATTAACTCACCGAGTTCAAGTTGAGTGTAATGATAAAAGTAGTATTTCCTAAAGATTCCTTCAAGCCAGTTCTTATTCTTGTCGTCTGGTTCAGCATTTTGGTATTTAGATGCATGTTTTCCGTTTTTTCCGGAATTGTTTGAATCAAAAGATAAGGTGTCAGTCATACTAGATATCCAATTTCTTTCTAATGAGTTGAGTAGGATTGCTAATTCCCTGACATATTTTAGTCTCATAGCATAAATTTTCTAATTTGATCTTTTCGCAAGAGGGAACGAAATATCTTTTAGAATTGCCCCTTTTTCCTGCAAGATGTTCCAACTGATATCGAGTAATTTTTTCATCGAAATCCGGTAGCCGTTTGAAGAGTTCTAACATCTCCTCCAGGGTCTTATTAGAATAAATTAAAAATGTGCCTAAAAGCAACCTTGCAGGATGGGGAAGATTCTCTCCTTTACTAATTTGATCGTATATGTGTTGAATGCATGGAGGTGTAACAGCATTGTAAACAGGTGCGTTGATAGAAGGGTGCATTTGTTCCCATCGACTTTTGATAGATTTTGAAATCGCCATTATAGTATCTGGAATTCTATCAATGCTCATTTTCTTGATTCTATCAATTATTAGCAAATAAAGTTCATTTCTGAATAATCTTACTATCTCATTTCCATCCAAATACACAAATCCATTGTGAAGAGTTCTATTAATTAAATTCCATTCTTTCTCTTGAAATGCAATCGGGTGATCCAAATAATCATTGATTCGGATTTTGTAGAAATTATAAACATCTACCTCTAACAAGATTTTAGTACTAAATAAATCCTCAAAAATCTTGTATAATATCAGTTTAATAGTTTTATCGTCTCGATCAGCTGTATTCAAATCGGAAATTAGATATTTTTCAAACCTCATTGATTCCAATAATGCAAATTTTTTAGTCACCGCGTCGATTGAAATAGATTTGATTAATAATAAAGAGATCAGGAATATGATAACCTCCTCTTGTACTATCGTTTCATGTGTTTTGCTATAATTAATTTGATATTCATATCTTCCAAAAAATAGATAATTCTCTATTTTTTCCGCAGCCTTGTATATAAGATGCAGGTAATCTTTACTGTCAAGGTCTTCGAGTTTAAAATCATATTTAGTAATATACGAAAATGCTTCTTTTAAGAAAGGATATTTAGCCAGATCCTTATTACCAAATCTCACCACCAAATTGTACTTGGTTATATAACACATCAAAATTAAATAAAATTTTCTATGGATTAAACAATTAAATTTAGAACACGTTATCAAAAGATTGGTATATGGAAAAATTACAACTTTCAAACTCTTGCAAGAATTTAAAACACGCTGAATGTGATGACTGCATGTGTAATTGTCATGTGCCCGGTACTATGGAAAACCTAGCAAGAAAAATATCAATGCTAGATAAATCAAATCCAGGATTTGGAGAGACTATTTAATAATCTAGATTATAATTAATCGACCTCGAATCTAGTTACCTGACAATTACAGCTTGTGGCTGGATTAGAAAATCAAAATCATGTAAAGATCGATTCATCACTATTAATTTCAGGGTTAGTCGGGTTCGCGTTAGCCTCCGATGTGGACCAAAACTTGGGATATGTATTTGGTTTCATCACGATCCTTTTTATTTGAAAGCAAATCCCTTTCTTTTTACTAAGAAATTCATCAAATTCTAATACAGATATGCCCAGTCCAACGATTTCGCCTTTTAGTGAATAAATTCCTACTAAATCACCTTTTTTTAGGTTTTTAGGAATGGACACTATGCCAGGTAGTGCTAGCTGTGCGCCATGGCAAAGAGCATCAATTGCAGTATCTCTAATGGTTATTGCTGGAATATGAGTCATTGCCATTTCAATTGGAAGTATAATTCTTCGCAGTTTCTCTTCATTGTCGGTTTCTTTATACAACTGAAATGCATCTACCAGATCATGCAGTCTAATAAATTCGGATTCATCTACAAATTTAAGAACCTTAGTCCTCCGTAACTCTATCATTGAGGCACCGACTTCAAGGACTTCCCCTATATCATATACTAGTTTACGGATATAAGTTCCAGACTCACATAATGTTCTTAATAATAACAATCGATCAAATTGATCTTGTAATTCCAATTCGTAAATTGTCCTAATACGTGTTTCACGTTTTACAGATGATCTTTGTGGTGGCTTTTGATATATAGGACCCGTGAATTCCTTAAGTACTTGCCCGAGTTTTTCATTTGAAACGTGACTATGAAGTCTAGCTAGAGCAACATATTCCTTTGGCCCCATGAGCAGTACCGGAACTATTTTTGTTCCTTCGTCTAACCCAATAGGCAACAATCCAGTTGTTCCTGGATCTAAGGTACCACTATGTCCAGCTTTTTCCAAACCAAGTATTTTCTTAACGTAAGAAACAATTTCATGGCTTGTAGTGCCAGGTGGTTTATCCAACAAAATTAGCCCATAACTTAATAATTGCGCAATAGGTCTATTATTAGGATAGTATCCAAATTTCTCATCGGACGTTCCATCATTTATCTTTACTAAATTGTCTAATTGAGGGAGATTAAATTCCATTAACGTTCGTTACCTTTAAATTCCATAATCCTCAAGATGAACTTAATACATTCTCTACTATGTTTTTTGAAATAATAATTAAAGATTCTAATGACAATATATCAGTATTCATGGCAAAGTCAAATACATCTAGTTTTTCCCCGAATTCGAACTGATATAGTTTTTGATAAATCAATTTATTTTCAACATCGCGTCGTTGTACTATTTTCTTGGCAGTATTGATATCTATTTTGTCCCGCATTGACATACGTTTTGACCTATTATCAACAGAACCCTGCAACCAAAAATTTATTGTTGCGTCTGAGATCCATGGTAACGTATAACTAGTAATGACGACATTTCCCTCTTTGACTAGCTCTATCAACCGATTATCTACCTCTCTATCAAAGTTTGGATTATTGTTACGCTCTTTCATAAATTTGGCCGCCTCTTCTGTGTCCCACCAATCATGATTGAGTGACGATGAATAACCTCGTTCATACGCCATCATCTTTAGGATATCTCCCCCGTTCCACAGTTTTAGATTAAAATCCTTTGCTAGATTTTCAGCAATCGTAGTCTTTCCTACAGCTGGCCATCCAGATATTACAATACTCATCTTGCGATCCGTTTGGTCTTCATTTTTTTTAATATCCTTAATTTGATTCGATCCCATTTTTAACACTAAAACTAGATTTTGGTCAATGGTGACCTATGTATATATAAAGCTATCAATGAGTTTTTGGTTATCATTTGCTTAATATAACCTTACAAATATTATCGCTAGCCTTTTCAATCTCATCTGTATTATTTTGTATAATATAGAAAGGGCAACCTGATATTATGGAGCTTGAAGATATCATACTCTCAGATAACCTTAAATCATGGCTAATGCGGTCAATCGAAATTAAATCCCTTTGTCTGCTATTGTCATTAGCCCTTCTCCTATGGATCTCTTCGGATTTGGCGGTTATCAGAATCAAGTGAGAAGGATTTATTATATTCAATAATTTTAATGGCATCCCTGGATAATATCCGTCCTCGGTTCTGATAAATAAGTGAGTGTCAACAATTATGACGTCATTACCTAGTGAATTAATGTAATTTGCAGCCATTTCTTGCAGTGACCTCTGCTGTTCTATAGATAATTTCCGTAGCTGGTCGCGATTGTTTATCGATAAGAGTTTTGCTTGTTCGAACATGATCTTACCAAATTCTGCGATTTTAGTATCAATGCCCTCTTGAGAGAGTAAATTAAATACATTTGTTATAACAGTAGATTTTCCTACACCTGGAATACCAACTATCATAACGCGTTTAGTCATACAATTCTATTTAGAAAATAAATCCTTTATTTTTAGCTTTATAATTGATAATATTAGTATGAATAATTTGCGAAGTATTAAAATCTAAAAATATATGGTATGATAATGATTTTAAGATCAAAATCATTATCATATGACCGAATTTTCTACGATCGTCCTAATAAGGAAGCCAATTTTGGCATATGAACATCGACTTGTTCTCTAACCAGCAAGTTATAGTAGTTCACGAGTATATCCACCATCAATAGCAATCCTATTCCAGTTCCAAAGACACTGAACAGATCTGAAACAGAAGCCAGTAGTCCGATTATTACTCCTCCTATTATAGTCACAGATGGAATGTATCTATTCAGCAGGGATTCCACCGAACTTTCCGACCGTCTAAAACCAGGTACTTGGACATCCGCATCTAGCAAGTTCTTCGCCGCAGACTTCGCCGAGAGTCCTCCAAGCTCGACCCACAACCGACCAAAGATGGTAACAATAGTGGTCAAGAACAGTACGTATACAATCGCTCTTACGGGATCGGCTATGGTAGCCTCAAAGGATCGAGGTGCAGTTACATAATAAAAGAGACCTCCCGTAGGATTCTGAGATTGCGCATCATACTGCGCTATCAAGTTGAAGGCGGGGTTATCGTTATTCGGATTATAATTAATCCAGACCATTTGCCCTATAAAAAGAGCATTCGCCATAAGCGCCGACGCCAAAATCACAGGGATGTTGGACGTATAAAGCAGTTTGATAGGATATACTGCAGTAAATCCTCGGTACTTTGTCGATACTATGGGTATATCCACGTGTATACCCTGAGTGTATACCAGTAGCAGCAATATCCCCGCGGTAATCGCAAATGCAAAGAGGCTTGGCATATTTGGAACAGGAGCAGGTGGTGATGAACGCAGTACCGCGTCTCCGATATGACCCTCCATTCCGCTAGTGATCATAAAGGGTATCAAACCACTATATTCAGTGCCGTTTGGTATCGGTAATGGATTAAAGAGACTCCATAGTATCGCTTGGGCGACTCCCGCCATAATGAATATACTGATTCCTGAGCCAAGTCCCCATCCCTTCTGAACCAGTTCATCAAGGTACATGACCACTATACACGCCGCCGTCAACTGCGCTATTAATATGGTCAAATGATAGCCCGATGGAGTAGCACCACCATATACACTCACACCATACAGTAGGGTTTCTGCAACGATTACAATTATGGTTACTATTTTTGTAGCAGATGTAAAAAGGGATCTATCATTAGGATCCTTAAAGTTTAGTTTTAATATATCCGAACCTTTTAATAATTGCATTAATAATCCAGCGGTAACAATAGGACCAATCCCAAGCTCCAACAAAGTTCTCTGTTGAGCAGCAAAAATTACTCTGGCAAAAGCCAATGGATCAGTAGCAGGATCAACATTGGTTCCAAATAATGAAATCTG